>JANTGN010000123.1 GCA_024762895.1 Thiotrichales bacterium | reverse complement strand
CGGAGATAATCTCATCGGCTATGCGAATCGAACCCTGACTGGGTGTATCGATGCCGCCGATCAGATTGAGTAGTGTCGACTTGCCCGATCCGCTACTCCCCAGCAAGGCCACACGTTCACCACGTCTCAGCGACAGGGCAACATCGTCTAATACCGTATGCTCCAGACCGGCCTCATGATAGCCATAATGCAGATGATCGGTACTAAGTAGCATGCGGTAGTCTCGATGAGCAGCATAATGCATTTTATTTAAGACCGGTAACCCGAAAGTGTCGGCTTTTATCATAGTGTAGTGATCACGGTGGGTCTATCATGAAGGCCTGTCATGAATTATTCAGAGGTGATAAATGAAACGATTAGTATTCTCTGGCCTGTTGGTTCTGTTGATGTCGGGATGTGCTTCCGTGAGTGTTCATGATTTCAGTCAGGATCTGATTGGGGAGTGGCAAATCGAGTCTATCGCTGGCCGGCCTGTGATTGACTACAGTCCCGCCAGGATCAGTTTTTCCGAGGACAATAAACTCGCTGGTAATGCTAGTTGTAATCGTTTTTTCGGTAGTTATATCTTGAAAGGAAATAAGCTAAAGATTGGCTCTCCAATGGGGGTGACGATGATGATGTGTGCGGAGGCGCTGATGGATCAGGAGGGACGAATGATAAAGGCGTTGGAAGCAGTCGATTTGATGCGATTTGAAAATGGGCTGTTGGTTCTGGAAGATATTCATCAACAGGAAATGATTCGAGCCTCTCGGATTGAAAAGCAATGAATCGTAAGATTGAAAGCTTGAAGAAATCGACCCTGATCGATAGCCAGGATGGGTATAGGGAATGGCTGTTCTAACGATTACCAATGGGTAAAACCGGAGCTGGAATAATAACCCTGGTCTTTGCGGGCCTGAGCATTAATGACTTTCTGCCTGAGGGACTGACTGCAGCAGGGCCCGACAAACTTGATTATTGACTGGCTGCTATGTCGATGCGGTAGGCTGCATGACAGGCTACGCAGTTTTGCATTAATACCGATAACTGGGTCAGGCTATGCTGCTCGTCTCCTAGTTGCTCCGCATCCAGGGCAAGCTGATCAAATTTAGAATGTGTATCGAAGCCCAGTTTTTTAAACTCCAGGGGAAGCTTTCCCATGAGAGAGCCAGGTATTTCGCCCTGGGCGGCCCTTCCGACTTTTCTTGCGTACTCGGCGACACGTTCCATATCTTTTTCCGTGATTGCCTGTGTTATCTTTTGCACGTTTTCCAGGAAAACACGCATTTCCATTAACACCAGGTCCCGTTCGCCCGCATCCAGTTGTAGGGACAATCGACCATCCTGGCTTTCTTCTACACTGCCCTGGATCATGAATTTATAGGTCCCGAACGCAATAATCAGTACCAGGGCGGCTATAGTAGTCAGATAGATTTTATTCATGAGTAACCGATAATGATAGCGGTGGGCAGATCGGCATCTTAATCTATCCGGATTATAACTGATAATTACTATGTCCCATGGCTGGCAGTAAACTACCCTGTAAGTTGTGTCCGCATTGAGGTATTTTTTAGTCAGAGCGTTATACTCAATCTGGTAAGGTCATGACCCATCAGGATGGGGCGACCAGGGTGCTAACAAGCGGTCTTCAATAATATGAACCATCCAGGTGAACTATGTTTAAACGCCTCTTAATTGTCATTGCCTTTTCACTCGTAGTATTCGGTGGTTTGTTCGGCACCAAGGTCCTGCAGATACAGGACGCCATGGCCAACCGTCAGATGCCTCCCCCACCCATGGTCGCTGTGAGTGAGGTGCGTGAAGAGACCTGGCTGCCCACGCTCAGCACCGTCGGTAGTCTGGAAACCAGTGCCGGTATCCAGATCAGCAACGAGGTGGCCGGTATGGTCAAGGCCTTTCATTTCAAGTCGGGTGATAAGGTCACTCAAGGCCAGCTGCTGGTAGAGCTCGATACCTCGACCGACCAGGCCGATCTCGACAGGCTCGAGGCCGCGCAGTGGCTGGCAAAGGTAAAGTTCGATCGGGTCAAGCAGCTCATCGGCAAGAATCTGAGCTCACAGTCCGAATATGACGAGGCACGGGCGCTGCTGGAAGGGGCCAGGGCTAGTGTTGCCCTGCAAAAGGCCCTGTTGGAGAAAAAACGTATCAAGGCACCCTTCGCCGGCAGGCTGGGAATCCGCCAGGTCAGCGTGGGCGAATATCTTGCAGTGGGCACCGCTATCGTGTCACTGGATGCGCTGGATCTGATCCATGCCGACTTCTCTCTGCCTGAACGGAACTTGTCCAGTCTCGCCATCGATCAGACCATCAGGGTCAGGGTGCAGGCCTATCCCGATGAGGTGTTTGAAGGGGTTATTACCGCTATCACGCCGGCGATCGATATCGGTACCCGTAGCATCAAGATACGCGCAGACCTCAAAAACCCCAAGGAGAAACTCCAGCCCGGTATGTTTGCCTATGTCGAGGTTCTGATGCCGCAGGCAGAATCGGTGCTGACCCTGCCGAGCACCGCCGTGACCTACAACCCCTATGGCGAGTATGTCTACGTCGTCGAGTCTTCAGGTGATGGGTATAAGACGGTCTATCGTCAGGTAGAGACGGGTGCGACCCGAGATGGACGAGTCGCCATCACCAGGGGCCTGAAGGCCGGGGAGCAGGTTGTTGCTGCCGGGCAGGTGAAGCTACGTAATGACATGATGGTGCAGATCGATTCCAAACCAGCGCCTTCGGAAAGAGACGCTGAATAAATGAAATTTACCGACCTCTTTATTCATCGGCCGGTCCTGGCCAGTGTGATCAGCCTGTTGATCCTGGTGCTTGGCCTGCGTGCCCTGACCTCTCTCGAGGTGCGTCAGTATCCGGAGACCATGGATACCGTGGTCACCATCACCACGACTTATCCGGGTGCCAGCAGTGAACTGGTCCAGGGCTTTATCACCACACCCCTGCAGCAGGCCATTGCCGAGGCCAGTGGTATTGATTACCTGTCATCTTCCAGTAAGCAGGGCATCTCGATTATCGAGGCGCACATGCGTCTGAATTATGATCCGAATGCGGCGGTTGCCGAGATCCAGGCCAAGGTATCCAGTCGGCGCAATGTCCTGCCGGCTGAATCAGAAGACCCGGTGATCACCTCTCAGACCGGCGATCGAACCGCCCTCATGTACATGGCCTTTTACAGCGATTCCATGGCGCCGGCCCAGATCACCGATTATCTACTGCGTGTGGTCCAGCCCAAACTGCAGGCCATTGAAGGCGTGGGTAAGGCAGAGCTGTTGGGTAATAAGACCTTTGCCATGCGTGTATGGCTGGAACCTGATCTTCTGGCTGCCTTTGAACTGACGCCGGGGCAGGTGGCAGAGGCACTACGCGCCAATAACTATCTTTCAGGTGTCGGCAAGGTCCAGGGCCAGTATGTGCAGATCGATCTCGGTGCCAATACGGATGCCTCCACCGTGGATGATTTTCGGCGACTCATCATCAAGGAGCACAATGGTGTACTGATCCGACTGGAGGACGTGGCACAAATTGAACTGGGTGCTGAGGATTACGATTCCACCAACTGGTACAAGGGTAAGAATGCCATCTTTATGGGTATTACACAGGCGCCCGGGGCCAATCCGCTGACCGTGGCGCAGCTGGTACGCACCGAGTTTGAAAAAATTAAGACCCAGGTACCCGAAGGGATGCAGCTGGTATTGCCCTATGATGCCAGTGAGTTCATCCAGGACTCGATCGACGAAGTAATTATGACCCTGGCCGAGGCCGTGGTGATTGTGCTGGCGGTGATCTATCTATCCCTGGGTTCACTGCGTGCGGCCCTGATTCCTGCGGTGACGGTACCTTTATCTCTGATTGGTGGTGCCTTCCTCATGCTCCTGATGGGATTCTCCCTGAACCTGCTGACCCTGCTGGCTATGGTACTGGCCATCGGTCTGGTAGTGGATGATGCCATCGTGGTGGTAGAAAACGTCCACCGGCACCTCGCGGCAGGGGAGTCGCGCTTTGATGCGGCGATCAAGGGGGCGCGTGAACTGGGGTTGCCGATTATCTCCATGACCACGACCCTGGTGGCCGTGTATGCACCGATTGGTTTTATGGGTGGACTCGTGGGAACACTCTTTACCGAGTTTGCCTTTGCGCTTGCGGGCGCCGTGGTCATCTCCGGTGTGGTGGCCTTAACCCTGGCGCCCATGCTGGCCTCCCGAGTGCTGGTTGAGTCTTCTAAAGAAGGCCGTTTTGAGCATGCAGTTGAAAACTTCTTTCATGGACTGGCCGGTCGTTATCAGCGTACCTTACATGCCGTCATCGAATATCCATGGGCGGTTGTTGTCTTTGGTGCGTTGGTACTGGTGAGCATTTATTTCATGTTCATGCTGTCTCAGAAAGAGCTGGCACCTACCGAGGACCAGGGCATTCTGTTTTTCTTTGCACAGGGCCCTCAGACAGCAACCATCGATTACAACGAGGTCTACACGCGAGAGATCGTCGATTCCTTCGAGTCGGTGAAGGAATATAAAGAAAGCTTTCTGATCCTGGGGTTCGGTGACAACAACACCGTGTTTGGAGGTTTTAAGATGCCACCTCAGTCACAGCGCGAACGATCCCAGATGGAGATCCAGCCCGAGGTGCAGGGCAAGGTCAGTCAGGTGTCCGGGTTCCAGGTCGCGGTCGTTCCTCGTCCCAGTCTGCCGGGTACGGGTGGCGGTTTCCCGCTACAGTTTGTGATGACCAGTGATGCCGATTATCGCCAGATGAACGAGGTGGCCGATGAGTTGATCGGCAAGGCCATGCAAAGTGGCCTGTTTATCTTCCTGCAAAAGGATCTGCAGTTTGCCCGTCCAAAGATTAACCTGATCATCGACCGAGACCGGGCCGGTGACCTGGGTATCTCCATGCAGGAGATCGGGCGCAATCTTGCCAGCGCCCTGAGTGGACAGTATGTGAATCGATTCAGCCTGCAGGGCAGGAGCTACAAGGTGATCGCGCAGATCGAAGATGAGCAGCGTAAGACGGCCGAGTCCCTGTCGAACTATTACCTGAGTACGGCCTCGGGTGATCAGGTACCCCTGTCTTCGCTGGTCCGGTTTGAAAAGGATGTAGAGCCGAGTAAGCGGACTCAGTTCCAGCAGTTGAATAGCCTCACTATTCAGGGTCTCATGCCCCCTAACGTGACCCAGGGAGATGCTATTGCGTTTCTTGAAGGGGCGGCCGCAGAGCTGTTTCCACGAGGTTATAGCTGGGATTACACTGGTGAGTCCCGTCAGTATGTGCAGCAGGGCAGTGCGCTGCTGATCACCTTCTTTATGTCATTGCTGGTCATCTACCTGGTACTGGCTGCTCAGTTCGAGAGCTGGCGTGACCCTCTGATTATACTGATTTCGGTACCGCTGTCCCTGGCCAGTGCCCTGGCCTTCATGATGCTGGGATTTGCCTCCGTGAATATCTATACCCAGGTAGGGCTGATTACGCTGATAGGCCTGATTGCAAAGAATGGTATCCTGATCGTCGAGTTTTCCAACCAGTTGCAGATCAAGGAAGGACTGAGCAGGCGCGAGGCCGTAGAACGGGCCTCGGCCATACGGCTGCGTCCTATCCTGATGACGACCGTGGCCATGGTCGTTGCCATGGTGCCGCTACTCACGGCAAGCGGTCCTGGTGCCGTCAGCCGATTCGATATTGGACTGGTTATTGCGACGGGGCTGGGTATAGGGACCCTGTTTACCCTGTTCGTGGTGCCCGCATTCTACCTGTTACTGGCTCGTGATCATCATGCGCCATCCCGGGGTGCGGCAATGTCTCAGACGACGCTACCTCAGGAAGGCTGAGTGCATGGTCCGGATTGAATGTCTCAATGCTTAAGCACGTGGATAGAAGAGGGTTGCTCTTAGGGGTAATACTGATGGGCCTTGTTTGGACACCCCTGTATGCCGAAGAGGCCAACGTCAATCCCGGGATCAACCAGTATTATTACGATGCAGAATTTGAGCGCTGGGTGAGTGTGTTTGAACGACCTGGTCGCGAGCTCTACGACAAGCGCCAGGAGATCGTTCAGGCGCTGGGGCTCCAACCCGGGATGGCGGTGGCCGATATTGGCGCCGGTACTGGACTGTTCACACGCCTGTTTTCAGGGAAGGTCGGTGTGCAGGGCAGGGTGTATGCCATCGACATATCGGAAAATTTTGTCCGCAGTATTGAAGCGATGGCCAGGCAGCAGGGCCTGGATAACATTCAGGGCATCGTCAATACCGATAAATCAACCGGCCTGCCGGCCAGTAGCATAGACCTGGCCTATCTTGCCGATACCTACCATCACTTTGAATATCCCCGGACCATGCTGGCCTCTATTCATGCAGCGCTCAGGGAAGGGGGGCAACTGGTCATTATCGATTTTAGAAAACAGCCGGGTGTCAGCTCCTCCTGGGTCATGTCGCATGTTCGTGCCGACAAGAACACCGTCATTCAGGAGGTTGAGTCGGCCGGCTTTAAGTTGATCGCGGACTCCGATCTCCTGGAAACGAATTATTTTCTAAGCTTCATAAAACGGGACACTCAGTAGTCCAGATTGCCATTTTGCCTGGGCTGATCCTTTATCTTTTATATTAAGTCTCTTTATAAGCAATATGCCCCCTTGAAATAGCGTCAGGATGTTCTAGATTCATAGTTCCACAAGCCGAATATACTGCAAGGAGGAATCGTCATGACAACCTTCAATACGGCAACGATTATCCATATCGATGAATCACTGTCTGATAATGAACTTGAGACTGTCGAACGCGAGCTGGCCGATCACGAGGGAGTGGTCGCTGCCTGTGTGCATGAGAAGTCCCGGCATCTGATGGTAGTGGACTATGACCCCCTGGAGATATCAGCCGACAATCTGCTGCATTATGTGCAGAGACAGGGGTTTCATGCTGAACTGGTTGGTGGCATCTAGTCCCAGATGATAGTCCAGGTGTTCTCCTGATGGAGGGGGTGAGTGTTTTACTCCCCTGGCATCGGTGTTCAATGATTCAGTGATTGTTTTAAGGCGCTAAGAGCGATCCTGATATTCTGAAAAACCACTCGATAAGAGTGGACCATGCTTTTTTATCTACGCATAACTCTATTTCTGACTTATTCCGCTACAGCAGATCGTTGCGATCTAATATTTGGCTGTCAATAAATCCAAAGAGCGAATGCTAAAAAAGGCATTGACTTAATAGTATGATCATACTAACTTAAAATAGTACGATCATCCAATAAGAGGTCTGCCCATGCAGGAAAAAACAGTACTGGTGACCGGGGCCAATGGTTTTGTCGGAAGTCATATCCTTGAGTCCTTGCAAAAGGAATCAGGTGTTCGGGTGATTGCGGCCTGTCGTGATCCTTCCAGGCTGCTGTCGAGCTTTGATGGTGAGGTGCGCCAGGGGGATATTCGTGACCATGGCTATCTGAAAGTACTCTTTGAGGGAGTAGATATAGTCTGCAATGCGGCTGCCTGGACGTCCGTGTGGAATCATGCCCAGGCCTCCAAAGAGCTGTTCTACGAGCCGACCATTACCATGATCGATGCCGCAAGCCTGGCTGGCGTTGAGCGTTTTATTCAAACCAGCAGCACCTCGGTGGCGGCTCCATTGCGCTCCAGTGATCCCATGCATCCGGGTATTCAACGGGGTATCTGGCCGCATCTGGACAATGTTATCGCTATCGAGAATTACCTGCATGAAAAGGCCTCTGATCAATTTCAGGTGATCAACCTGCGACTTGGGCTGTTTGCCGGGTCACGCTATGCACTCGGCCTGGTTCCGATGCTGTT
>JANTGN010000122.1 GCA_024762895.1 Thiotrichales bacterium | reverse complement strand
GCGCGCGATGCCGCCACAAAACCAAAGGTCGCCGTCACCCCGGAGAATGAACCATAGCCCAGATGGCAATCGAGATGGACCCCGTGGATGCCAGGTTTTTCATGGCTAACGCAACCATCAGCCCTGGGGTATACCGGCTGCTGCGTCGAATAGACACATTCAATGCCAAAACGCTTTTTGGTGTTACGGGTAAAACCGTACTCCTGTCGCAGGCGTGAACGCACCTTGGCAGCTAGTGCATCATTGGTAGTACGACTCAGGTCCGACACTGCGACCTGGCCTGGATCACTCATACCGCCTGCGCCCCCCGTGGTGATGATCGGTATCTTGTTACGTTTACAAAAGTAAATGAGGGCTGACTTGAACTTGATACTATCGATGCCATCGATCACATAGTCATAGTCACTGAGGATATAGTCCTCCAGGGTTGCCAGGGTCAGAAAGTCATCGATCACACGGCAATCACATTCCGGGTTGATCTGCCGAACCCTTTCAGCCATCACCTCTGGTTTGCTACGACCGATGCTGTCGGTGAGTGCGTGAATCTGGCGATTGATATTGGTCGGGCAGATCTCATCATGATCAATCAGGGTAATTCTGCCGACACCGGTGCGCGCAAGGCATTCAACGGCCCAGGAACCGACACCGCCTATGCCGACCACGGCGATGTGCATGCTCCTAATCTTCTCAGCACCCTGAACACCATAGACACGCGCTATGCCACTAAAGCGCTCTTCGAATACCGATGTTTTATCGTCGCTATCGTTCACGGTAAACCTGGATCAGTCATCATCCCAGTCATTCGATGACTGCCTGCGTCGCTCCAGCACCTCACAGGCCGCCTGCTGGGCCTCTGGGGTAAACTTGGACTCTTCTTCAATAGCCTTACGTAACGCTTCATCGGGCTTGTTCTGCCAGAAAAGCAACCACTCTTCCACGGTATGAGGATTCTTTACCGCCTGTTCAAAGCGATTGGTGTAGTGAATAAATCGTCTTATGGGTTCCACTATAATCGCCATAAACAAAATTACTGCTATAAAACCAATTACCCAGGGTGACTCAAACATAACTTAGCTCCGGTCCCAGGGAAAATTCATTACATCACTAATCTGCTCGGCACCCTGTAATACCATCAACAGACGATCCAGACCTACGGCAACTCCTGCACAATCCGGCATACCCGACTGTAATGCTGACAGGAGAAATGTATCGGCTGGAATACCTGGCAGACCAAGTTGAGCACGCCTTTCATTGTCGGCCTCAAGGCGTAACGCCTGCTCCTTTGCATCAGATAACTCCCAAAAGCCATTGGCCAGCTCGAGGTCTCCATAATAAACCTCAAATCGGGCTGAATATCCCGGCTGATCCGGCAAATTTCGAGCCAGTGAGGCCTGGGATTCTGGCCAGGCATGCACAAAGGTTAAGCGACCTTCAGGCAATTGGGGAATGATGGCCAGACTCATGAGCAGATCCAGCAGGCCATCACGATCCAGGGAGCCTTTCGGCATCAACCCAAGCTTATCGGCCTTAGCCCTGAGTTCCTGCAGGCTGCTGGACTGTAGATCGAGATCAAGATAGTTTTCAAACAACTGCTGATAGGTATATTCATCCCGCGCCTGATGCAGGTAAGCCGATAACAGCTCCTGAAACAGGTCATCCACTTCCATCATCAGGGCATGATGATCCATACCCAGACGATACCATTCCAGGATACTGAACTCGGGATTGTGCCTGCCCCCTGTTTCATTGGCACGAAAGGCACGTGTGATCTGATAAATGTCACCGGAACCCGCGGCCAGCATACGCTTCATGGCATATTCGGGAGAGGTTTGCAGATATCGCTCTCCCTCCTCATCCCTGACCACAAGATTCGCGATATTCGGATCGGAGGCGCCAAAATGGCCTAGCATAGGCGTTTCCACCTCCAGCACATCACGGACATCAAAAAAGGCCCGGATATCCTGCAACATCCGGGCCCTTGCCTGTATGGCTCCACGCAGAGCCGTAGGTCTCCAGTCGTTGGAAATCATTCCTTTACGCGGGAGACATACTCACCAGTGCGGGTATCGATCTTGAGTACATCACCCTCTTCGACAAAGAGAGGTACCTTGACCTCGGCCCCGCTCTCAACCTGTGCGGGTTTGGTCGCACCGGTCGCCGTATCGCCCCGAACACCCGGTTCGGTCATGGTCACGCGCAATTCGACGAAGTTAGGTGGTGTAACACTCAGAGGTACCCCATTCCAGAGCGTGACCAGGCAGGTATCCTGTTCCTTGAGCCATTTAATGGCATCAGCCACGGCCGTTTCACCGGCAGAAACCTGTTCAAAGCTATCAGGATCCATAAAATACCAGAATTCCCCATCCGTATAGAGATACTGCATGTCCGTATCGACGACATCAGCGGCCTCAACGGACTCACCTGACTTGAAGGTCTTATCGATGACACGACCGGTTTTCAGATTACGTATCTTGACGCGGTTAAAGGCCTGGCCCTTACCGGGTTTGACGAACTCGTTTTCGATAATATTATACGGATCACCGTCGAGCATTATTTTGAGCCCGCCACGGAATTCATTCGTGCTATAGCTTGCCATCTTTAAGCTTATGTCCTGAACAGAGTGTATAAACGAGTAATGATAACCGGAATCCCGCTTGAACAACATAGGCCCGACTGGCAAATACAGATGGCTGAGGCCATCTCAGACCCGGCAGAATTGCTCAGAGTACTTGACCTGGAAGCCTTAATACCTACCGTCGCCCAGCCCCTGAAGGCATTCAGGCTGAAGGTGCCCATGGCCTTTGTGCAACGCATGCGCAAGGGTGAACCCGACGACCCCTTGCTGCGGCAGGTGCTTCCACTCATGGCCGAGACGGAAGAAATTCCGGGATTCAGCGAGGATCCTGTGGGTGACCTGGGATCCATGGTCGTACCTGGCCTGCTCCATAAATACGCTGGCCGCGCCCTGCTCACGGTAACGGGTGCCTGTGGCATCCATTGTCGTTACTGCTTTCGCCGTCATTTTCCCTATGCGGAGTCTAATCCAGGTCGAGATGACTGGTCGGGCGTCATCAACTACCTGCAGCAGGCTCGGGACATTAAGGAAATCATCCTCAGTGGCGGTGACCCCCTGGTACTGTCGGATAGCCGGCTTTCAGCACTGGTTGATCAGCTGGAACAAATACCACAGCTGCAACGCCTGAGAATCCATACCCGCCTGCCGGTCATAATCCCTGACCGGGTCAATGAAGAACTCCTGCAATGGCTCGGCCAGACCCGCTTAAATACCGTCATGGTGGTACATATCAACCATGCGGCGGAGATCGACCAGAGTCTCAGTAATGCACTGAAATTACTCAATAAATCGGGCATTCACACCCTCAATCAGGCAGTCCTGCTAAAGGACATCAACGATACGCTTGAGGCCCAGATCGAGCTGTCAGAGACCCTGTTTCGAGCTTCTGTGCTGCCCTATTATTTACATCTGCTGGATCGGGTTCGTGGGGCCGCCCATTTTGAAGTTCCCGAAGCCAGGGCCCTGGCCCTGTACGAGCGTTTGCGTGAACGTTTGCCCGGCTACCTCCTGCCCCGTATGGTCAGGGAAATCAGTGGTCAACCCTACAAGACACCCGCCCTGTTCGCCGATGAGCTCTGAGATGACGATTGTGTTAACATCAAAGGTCAGAATGTGCTAAATTTTCCTTAAATTTCAGCGACATTAATATAAAAGTTAATAAATCACCCATACTCGAATACATGAGCCTGAATCTAACCAGTTTATTTTCATCGGGGAAAGAGCCTTTTCCTACGACCCCAAGACATGTCAAAAAATGGCTAAAGGACCTGCCTCTGGTCAACATGGGTGAAACGACCAAGGCCTATTACAATGAACTGAAACAGCTCAATCGAATCGACCTGCCTGCCAAACAACGGCTTGAGGTCATGGAGCTCATTCGACCCACGGGGCGTATCGTACTGGATTACCTGGGTAAGCACCTGACGGCTCGATCGCTTCCGCTACCACCCAAGAGCCAGAAGATAGGCCAGCTTGCGCGCGCCATTACTCTGGAGCTGGCTACCGGTTATAAACTGATCCTGCGCGATGTGGCACAAAAGAAAGAAAGTCTCGATGCAAAGCGACTCACTACCGCCGCCCATCGTGCCCTGAGATACCTGGGCAGTGCTCAGTTGCTATCCGCCAGGGTCTATACCTCCCTGCCCAATGCCGTCTGGAATGACATTAACCAGCTTTACATCTTTGCAGAAAAAAATAATCTCATTCACCGCGAGATCAAGGATGATCAGTATGAAGTCATCCAAAAATCAGACATCGCCACGGTCTATAAGCAGCTCTGCCTGTTTGCGATCTCCAGGCCAGAGTCCCTGCATCTGGGTGAAGCACAGAAACTATCCGGGTTTTATGAATCTGCCGCTGAACTGACTGGATTAGGTATCTCCCCTGTCCTCGATAACAACCAGGGCGTCTTTGTCGTCAACCTGCTCAGTAATGAGATGCCACACTATCTGACCATGGACAAGCTATCGTCATCGGCGGCCAACCGTTATCTGGAACTCACCCGGTTACAGAACGAACTTGGCAACCAGATCAAGGGCCAGAATACCAATACCTGGCAAATGGTTAATGACAAGGCCACCCTCAGCTTTGATCTCGCACGCCGTCTGATCCAGACCTGGAATCAAAGTGGTAAGAGGCGTTTTGGCAGGGCGAGCAGCGAGAATAGTATTACTACGGCTATCGGACTCAATACGATCTACCAGGCCATCGAGGCAGATGTTGATACCATTTCCGGTAAAGGCCTGACCGAGGAAAAGCCGATAGAACTCTCATTGCAGACAATCCCTGACGACCAGCAAGTCGTCGATTACTGGAATGAGCCCATCGATCACAACGATACCCTGGCCGGGCAGCCCGCCAATGTGTGGGACCTGGTATCCAGTGGAAAGACGCTCTCCGATACCTTTACGAAGAGTCAGCAGGAAGAACTTGAGAAGAAAATGACCCTGGCCAGGCCAGAGTCCTGGCAGGACTGGAAAATCATCAATACCAGTGCGGGTGGCTATTGTCTGTTATGGCCTGCGAGTGACCCATCAAAGGCCCAGGTCGGCGAACTCATAGGTTTGCGCGAGAAAGAAGGCAATGACTACGAATGGCGAATCGGCACCATACGCTGGATGATCTACCTGGAAAAGCGCGGCCTGGAGATTGGTGTTAGTCTACTGGCGCCCAAGACATTACTGATAGAAATCGACAAGATCAATAATAAGCGGATGAAACCCGATCTTTTCCCTGCCCAGGCCCTGATGCTACCGGGAATCAAGACGATTCAGCAACAGCCTACATTAATACTCCCCTCTAATTTATTTGAACCTGGGGACGATATAAGTTTTACGCTGTTTGGTAAGGAAATGCGTGTGATACTGAGTAACAAGACCCTGTTTACCTCCACATTTACTCAGTTCCGTTACAAGAGCTTTAAGAAGAACCAGGAAACCAAACTGGAAGATGACAACTCAGAAGGCTTTGACTCACTCTGGTCAACACTCTGATGTCTCGAAACAAAGAATCACCAGGGTGCACTGATTGTGCCCAATAACAGATGATGGAATTAAGGAGCATTGATGGATAAGCGCATTCGTCTGATCATTATTGATGACGATTTCAATGACAGCGAAAAAATGATTTCAACCGCCAAGGCTGCGGGGTTTGGCGTGCGCTCAGAAAAGGCAGAAGATGAGGAAGACCTGAATGAACTTCTGGTCTCGCATAACCCAGACATCATTCTCTGTACACTGGGCATGCCAGAGCTCAGCCTTGAGCAGACCGTCCAGTGCCTGCAGCAAGCCAAAAGACATGTCCCCGTCATTGCCATCGATAATGAAGGCACACAGAGTGTCAGTGAATGTATCAGCCAGGGTGCCGAGGACAAGGTCAACAAGAGTGACCAGGAGCATCTGAAACAGGTATTACTGCGAACAGCGCGCTGCCAGTTTGAATACAAGCAGCTACAACTTGCAGAGGAGGCCCTTTCCGAGGCCGACAAACGTTGTAAGGTCCTGCTCAACAGCTCCAAAGATGCTATAGCCTACGTGCATGATGGCATGCACATCTACGCCAATGACTCCTACCTCGAGTTGTTTGGTTACGATAGCTGGGATGACCTTGAAGGTATGCCGATACTGGACATGGTTGAATCCTCCGATCAGAAGAAATTCAAGGACTTCTTACGTGCCTATGCCAGCAGTAACAATCCGAACCAGCAATTTGATGTCAAACTGGTACCGACGAGTGATGAGCCCTTCGAAGCTAACATGGAGTTTAGTACTGCCAGTGTAGAAGGCGAGGAATGCACCCAGATTGTTATTCGCTCGCAGGCAGACAATGAAGAACTACAGAACCAAATTGAATACCTGAGTCAACGAGACCTGCTCACCGGACTGTATAACCGTCCGACCTTCATGTCGCGTCTTAGCAACGCCTTGCAGGAGGCCAAGGACAGCCAAACCAACAGCGCCCTGATCCAGCTCGAGATTGACAAGTTCGCAGATATACGTAGTGAACTCGGCATCAATGCCGGCGACCAGCTCCTGACCGAGGTCGGCAAACTATTCACGAATACCCTGGACGAAGAAAACATCGTTGCACGCTTTGAAGGAGACTCCTTCACGATCCTGACCCCTAAATGGCAGGAAGCCGACCTAGATACGCTGACCAAGAGTCTACTCACCGCGGTATCCGGCCAGGTCTTTGAACTGGGCGGAAAATCAACCAACTGCACCATATCCATTGGTGCCACCATCATTGAAGAAAATGCTCCTGACGAAAATGAGCTCATCTCTCGAGCACAACGTGCCTACACAGAAGCCAAGGACAAGGGTGGTAATCAGGTCTCACTGTACAAACCCTCAAAGGGAGAAATGAGCCAGAAGCAGGTCGACGACGAATGGGCCAAGAAGATACGTGATGCCCTGACCTCAAACCGACTAAAGCTTCTGTTCCAGCCTATCGTCAGTCTGCATGGTGACCCGGGTGAACGTTATGAGGTCTTCGTTCGCCTCATCGACGAAGAAGGCCAGGCCGTTTCACCTAACGACTTCCTGGAAAGTGCAGAACGCAGTGGTATGGCCACCGCACTGGATCGCTGGGTGACCCTCAACGCCATCAAGGTACTTCAGCAACGTCGTAAATCGGGCAAACAGAGTATCTTCTTTATCAAACTCACCGCCGGTTCCCTGCAGGATGCCGATATGCCGGAGTGGATCAAACAGCAGATCAGTGAGCACCAGGTACCGCCTGAATGCTTCGTCTTTGAACTCAAGGAAAAAACCGCCGTCAGTTACCTCAAACAGTCCAAGACCCTGATTGAGTCTCTACACGGCATTGAATGTGAATTTACGCTCGATGGTTTTGGCCTGGGTGCCGACCCTTTCAAGATCCTGGCCCATCTGCCTGCAGATTACCTCAAGGTCGATGCCCAGTTCATGGAAAACCTGGCTACCAGCCCCGAAAATCAACGCGCCATCAAGGAATTAACCGATAACGCACATGGCCAGAACAAACTCACCATAGCCCAGTATGTTGATGACGCAAATGCCCTGTCCGTCTTATGGGGGATCGGTGTGAATTACATCCAGGGCAACTTCCTGGCCGTACCTTCAGAGACACTGGACTATGACTTCAGTGCGATGGGAGGCTGATAACCTGATCTCATCTTAGCTCGGGATTGTGAAATAGAAGGTCGAACCCTTTCCGATTTCACTTTCAGCCCATACCTTGCCCTTGTGCCGGC
>JANTGN010000121.1 GCA_024762895.1 Thiotrichales bacterium | reverse complement strand
CAGGCCGTAAGTTCCAGGTCGTAAAAGCCGGCCCTCCCCCTATCAAATTGACAGCGGGGCCCTGCCCCTGGCAATGGGTCCTGATATCCGCGAAAACACTGACCGAACAACAAGGCATTAAGCAAAACAGGACTAGCGAGGGAACATTTTTCATTACCATAGCGGCTTGCCGCTTTAGCTTTTAGCTCAACAACCCGCGACACATCTCCCCTTTTTGTTAAATTCCATAGTTCGTCCACTCAGCGGAAGATACACCGGTACATGGGTTGCCTTGCTGAATGCCTCTGTACGCGTGCCAGGTATAAGCCTTCCGTTAGTCGTGGTTGCCTCGTTGGCGTGGGAGGCGATCACGGTATTAGGTCTAAGTAGTTCATTGACGACAAAGGCCGCCTCCCTGGGGCCGGTGGTGAAGGTATCTCCTATATTCATGACTGCAAGTTTGGCCCGGTAATGTTTCTGAACCACCGATTCCTGTTCTGCGGTAATGCCCGTATCGCCTGAGAGATAAACCACCAGGCCATTGGAGAATGTCAGCACATAGCCTGTGGGGGGGCCGGCATAAGCCGTCAGACCCGCGCTATTGAGCATATCACCCAGTTCACCACCGATCATCGCGCCGGCAATCCCATTCGAGTGTACGGCCGGGACCGTGGTGATCGTCACGCCACCTACCTTTAGGGAACCCCCAAACCGCACCAACTTTGAATCCTTGGGATTACCACCCAGGGCCTTCAGTTTTGCTGCAAAAAACGCTGGCATCTCACTACCTGTGATGATGAGGGCTTTTTTGGCAAGGGCAATATTGACGCTATTTGTGTTGGGGGTGGCTATTTCGCTCATGTCCGGTTTGGCACATTCACCGGTATTGGGCTGCCTGATATGTCGATCACCCACATGGTCTCCATGCATATGACTCACCAGAACAGCATCGATCCTACCGAGACGCTTATCACCAGGCCCGGCTACCGTACGGCCCGCATCATAGAGCAGCCGGGTTCCATCCGGGTCTTCTAAAATTAATGCTCGATCGAATCGACAGAATTCACCATCATGACTCCCGAGCGGAGTGATCTTAACGCCCCTGGCCAGAGCGGGCTGAACCACTGACAGGGCCAGGCTGGCCGTGACCGCAACCAGCATAAACGAGAACCTTCCTGCCGACACCATTTCCATGCTACCTCTTGAATATGTTGAAAACCGCTTTCCAAAACCTGGTCTTAACTATATAAAGTAGTATGCCCTGCTCAAAAAACTATCCTCACCCTGATAAGCCTTTTTATGACGGACAAGGTCAGGATGGTATATCGCTGTATTGGCCTGAGTATGAATTTCAGCGGAATTTTTTGAGTTCGTGTGAATCCTAACTAATCAGCTTCATATTCTGGCATCCTCGGCCTACAGGCATGACCGACTCAATTGGCCAGGCTGCCAGCATTAAAAGGATGGTTTGTATGTTGTTCAGTGCACGATATCGTGAACCTGTTGCCTTATCCACCTACTGGCAATATGGGTTTTTAGTGTTATTGGTCCTGATTTTGAATGAAACCACCCTGGCCGCATCCGATAAAACACCGCTAGTCGTCGTCAGTGAAGCCCAGACCCAGAGCATCATCAAACAGGTTCCCCTCACCGGTACGATCACCTCGGCCAGGGTTGCTCGTTTATCGGCAGAGGTCAGTGGCCAGGTTGAAAAGGTCAGGGTCGAAGTGGGTGATCGTGTCAGGACAGGCGATGAACTCCTACAGCTTGATAGTGAAATTGAAGCATTAACGCTTCGGTCGTCACAGGCCGAAACAGAACGCACCCGGGCAGAACTTGCCGATTCCAGGCGACGTTATGCAGATGCCGAACGCCTGTTAAAACAAAACAACATCTCCGCCAACGAGTTTCGGTTACTACAGGCAGAAGTTGAAATTGATGCCGCAGCCCTGCAACGACAACTTGCCGAAGAACGCCGTTACAAGGCGCGTCTTGAACGATATACATTAAGGGCACCTTTTGACGGGGTGATCAGTGAGCGGTCTACAGAAATGGGGGAGTGGATAGAACCCGGGAGACCGGTTCTGACCCTGGTCTCGATTGATGAATTGCGCATTGAATTCAGAGTGCCTCAGGATTTCTACATGCGCATCAATGATCAAAGCGATATCACAGTCACCCTCGATGCCCTGCCTGAACGCGAGTTCCAGGGTATCATCGATGCCGTTGTCCCTGTCAGCGATCCCAGTGCTCGAACCTTCTTAATACATGTGCTGCTGGACAAGGGGGATATCAGGATGACACCCGGCATGTCGGTGCATGGCCTGTTACGACTCAACACAGACCGGCGAGGGGTCGTTATTTCCCGCGATGCGCTGTTGCGTTATCCGGATGGACGCGTCACCGTCTGGGTGATACAGAACGTAGATTCCACACCTGCCGTCATCGAAAAGCCCGTCAGCCTCGGCCATAGTTTCAATGGACTGGTATCCATAGAAGAAGGATTGCAGGCGGGCGATGTCGTCGTCGTTCAGGGCAATGAATCCCTGCAGGAAGGCCAGCAGGTTCGTATCCAGGCCAGAGAAAAAGCAGGACCCTAGACTATGTTTGAGGCCATCATAAAACGCGGAACCCTGATGACGGTGATCATCCTGATCATCAGTGTATTAGGCGTGATGGCAGCCTTTCGTATACCAATCCAGATGATCCCCGACCTGGAAGTACGCACCATAACTGTACGCACCTCCTGGCCTGGAGCGACCCCCCAGGATATCGAAAAGGAGATCGTCATCGAGCAGGAGGAATACCTGCGCAGTATCCCCGGACTGCAGCGTATCATCTCCTCCTCTTCCTTTGGCCGGGCATCGATTGAACTGGAGTTTCCGTTTGGCATTGACCTCAACGAGACCCTGATTCATGTCAATAATGCCCTGTCGCAGGTGCCTTCCTATCCCATCAATGTCAATGAACCCCGTATCTATGCAACCTCGTTCTCCAGCAACTCATTCATGTATTTTCGAGTGGCGCCATTAAAAGACAATCCCAGGAACCTGGACATGGTCCTGATGCAGGACTTCATCGATGACCAGGTCAGGACGCGCATGGAAACGATTCCCGGTGTCTCCCTGGTAAACGTCTACGGGGGGGCTAAACGTCAGATCCAGATCCTGCTCGATCCTGCACGCCTTTCGGAACGCGACATCTCTATCGAGGATGTCCGTCGTGCCATTACCGACCGTAACCAGGATCTATCCGGCGGTGAAATCGAGGACGGTAAGCGCCGCTATCTTCTACGTACCGTGGGTCGTTTTCAGAACCTGGATGAATTACGCGACCTGATCCTGGTGCGACGAGGGGATTCCCTGATTCGACTGAGTGATGTCGCTGAAGTACAGCTCGACCATTTCGAGATGAGTCGTATCTCCTATACCGATGGCGACCCGGTCATCGGCCTGTCGGTTCGACGCCAGGCAGGCTCCAATGTCATCGATATCAAGAACGCCCTGATGCAGGAAATGGTCCATATCAATCAGGACATCCTCAACCCGGCGGGCATGTACATGCGACTCATCGCGGATGACGTGGGTTATGTCGTCTCCTCGATCCGGAACGTCTGGACCAACCTGGTACTGGGCGCCCTACTCGCCAGCCTGGTGATGTTTTTGTTTCTACGCTCAGCCAGGGCTACGCTGGTGGGTGTCATGGGCATTCCCATCTGCACGATTGCCGCCTTTATCGGCCTGCTGATGACCGGGCGAACCATTAATGTCATCTCCCTGGCAGGCATCGCCTTTGCTATAGGGATGACACTCGATAACGGCATCGTGGTACTGGAGAGTATCGAACAACAGCGCAGAAAAGGCATGGACCGGCTTAAGGCGGCCATCACAGGCGTACAACGTGTTTGGCCTGCCGTTCTTGCCTCCACCCTGACCACGGTCCTGGTTTTTGTACCTATCCTGTTTATTCAGGAAGAGGCAGGACAGCTCTATTCAGACATTGCTATTGCAATTTCAGCCTCGATCCTGACCTCAATGCTGGTTGCCATTGCAGTCATCCCCACTGCATCGGCACGGCTGGAATTTGGCTCGAGACATCGTGGTTTTGCCGAAAAGTCCCAGCTCATGCGCGAGCGTGTCATCCATGGAGTCAACTGGTTGATCAAGGACAATTGGCATCGCGGTATGATTATTATCGGCATTGCCCTGTTCAGCCTGGGCATCTTCCTGTTTCTGACACCCCCGGCTGAATATCTGCCCGAAGGAGAAGAACCCAAGACCTTTGCCACTCTGACCTCCCCACCGGGTTATAACCTGGATACGATGGCATCGATCGGAGATGAACTTCAGGAGTATTTCCTGCCCTTTCTCGATCATGACCCGGAACAATTCGATAGCGGCACAACCCAGGTCCCGGCACTGGCGTACATGAATATGAGTATAGAGGCACAACGCATACGTATCATTGCGCAACCAAAGGATCCCGCACATATCAAGCCGCTAATGAAAGCGATCCAGAAAAAATATCGGGAATACCCCGCCATGCGTGCCTTTGTGACACGAGGCTCCATTATTACCAGCAACTCGGGTGGAACACGTAGCGTCAACCTGGACATATCCGGACCAAACCTGACCGATATCTATGACACGGCCCTGACCGCTTATCGTCGCGCCCAGGAGGTGTTCGATTCTCCCCGCCTGCGTGCCACCCCCTCGACCCTGTCCCTTTCTCAACCCATGATCGAGGTCAAACCCAGGTGGACACGAGCCAGTGAACTGGGCATGACTACCCAGGACTTTGGCTATACCGTGGCCGCACTCACCGACGGTGCCTTTGTCGATGAATTTTATCTTCAAGATGACAAGATCGATATCTATCTGTACAGCAAGGCCGGAAGGGATGCCTCTCTCGATACCCTGAGTCAGCTATCCATTTACACCCCCATCGGCGCGATAGTCCCCCTGTCCTCGATTGCCAGTATCGAGGAGACCGTCGATACCAATATTATTCGTCGTGTGAATGGCCAGCGCACGGTAACACTGAATATCATTCCACCAGACAAAATCGCCCTTGAAACTGGCGTCGAGATTGTGCGACGGGATATCGTGGATTATCTTCGCGACACGGGTGCTATACCGAGTAGTATCAATATGACGATCTCGGGTGCCAGTGACCAGTTGCAGGCAACGCGTGAGGCACTGGGGGCCAACTACCTGGTCGCCATCGTGATTATCTACCTGTTACTGGTCGCGATCTTTACCCACTGGGGTTACCCCTTGCTGATCATGACCACGATTCCCCTGGGGCTCTCGGGCGGCATCCTGGGTCTATGGTTATTCAATCTGGGGGGGGAATGGCTGCCTTTACTCGGTCTTACAGAACTGCATCTGTCTTTTGACATGATTGCCATGCTGGGGTTTCTGATCCTGATGGGCACCGTGGTGAATAACCCCATCCTCATCGTGCACCAGGCCATGACCAATGTGCGTGATGAACACATGGTCGCCATGGAGGCGGTCCGGGATGCCGTGGCTACACGTTTGCGTCCCATTGCCATGTCCACTCTGACAACGGTCTCTGGACTCGCACCTCTGGTGTTCCTGGCGGGTGAGGGCACCGAGCTTTATCGTGGAGTCGGTGTCATTGTCATGTTTGGCCTCCTCGGCACGGCAGTCGTCAGCCTGACCTTTCTGCCCGCCCTGACGATACTCGTTCTGAAGCTTGCGAAACATGGCCGAGCCTGAGTAATCATTCCATCAGACATACTTCACGAAAGTTACTTGCTGCACCAGTATCTCGACCATTGTCCTTATTCGGATATCCAGCTTATACACCAGCAAAAAAATAATATTTCATCAAATCAATCACTAGCGCGCCTCAGCGCTCCTGGAATCGCTACTCATACTCCTACCTTAAAACCTGTAAACCCAATTCTGATATAATGCCTCGCAGGCATGTGATGCTCTTCGGTCTTACTATCATTTATTACAGGCAATTTCAGAAATTAATCTACACACCCTCTCTTACTGCCTGGGCCGTTCAGAACACCCTCTGCATGAGTAAGGATGGATTCCCTACGGACCTTGGTAGCTGTCATTTTATTAACGCAATGGGCTTGCAGTTTTAAGGCAAGGTGATAACGGAACACCATACTGACACGTTACCAGACTTCTGACCGATAAGGTCTTGTATAACAGGTACAGCCAGAAAAAGGATGGATGCAATATGAAGGAAGCACCCGAAGACAAATTTGACGACCACAAGTATCGACTGATGAGTGTTGAAAAAATCGACCCACCCGAAGGTATGCCCAACGGCAGCTGGTATCGTTATGTGATTGGCCAGGGAACCTCAAGGATTGAAGGCAAAAGACTCGGCACGCTGAAGTCGGTCACCCGTCATGCCGAGGAATATGCCGAGAACCTGGATACACGCGCTACGATAGGCTACTCAGCCTATGTCTCTCGCAAGCAAAAAAAATAAGCTATACAAACATCAACACCCTTTACCAGGTTCCACCGCAACAACGGATGCCCCCTGGAACAGGGTTGTAAACCCCTGATAGCCCAGCTGTACCCCATGGATTTCTGATAAAACCAAACTCCAGAAATCGGCCTGATTAGTACATTATGCTCCGGTAAACTAACGCTGTTTCCGATCATTTCTAATCACGAATCTGCGACCTCAAGCGCTACAATATGCTACCCCCTTTCACTGCTTTACTCCCACGCGGATCATTCCCCTGGTCTCTTAATTTTTGTTCCTGACATCTTTGCTTCGCACAGTTCCTTAAGGGCCTTACATCCAGCCAGGAATGCAGAAATCCTTTATAACGACTACGATTAAACTCAGGGGATATGTAATACGCCCATGTTTGGCCAACACCGTGCCCTTAACAACACAGCAATATTAGCAATAACGATCATGTTAGAAGACGACCTGGAATATAAAATCATGTCCATAGCCAGGAAAAAGACAGGGCCTGGAAATACCGACACCAAGTTGGCAGTCTCAACAGGGAGTCCACAGGAGGCCCCTTATGATGGTCCTGAACAACGCTCAGGCAGGGAACGACGTACGACCTGGGACAGACGGTACAGGGTTCGATTTGAGCCGAACAAAGAAAATAAGAATCGTCGCAGCGGCAGGGACAGGCGTAAGGAGAACCAGAAACCGGAAGGTCATTGGGATCTCATCACCCCAGACTGAAACGCCCTGCAGGTGGAAGGGAAGAGCCCCCTTCCATTCATCATAAGCTAGCTACCTGCCAGTGCATCCACCACTGTATTCAGGGTTTCGCTGGGGCGCATAACCTGTGAGGTCTTATCACGATCCGGTCGATAATAACCCCCCAGGTCTGCAGGCTTACCCTGCACACCATTCAGCTCCTCAACAATCTTCACTTCATTGTCAGTGAGTTGTTGTGCAACTGGGGTAAAGATGGCCTTCAGTTCGGCATCATCATCCTGCGAGGCCAGGGCCTGTGCCCAGTACAGGCCCAGGTAGAAATGACTGCCGCGGGTATCCAGTTCACCCACCTTACGTGAGGGTGACCTGTCATTATTCAGGAAATCGCTATTGGCCTTGTCCAGTGCAGCCGAAATGACTCTCAGCTTGCTATTGTCGTTCTTGCGCGCAAAGTCTTCCAGGGAAACCGCCAGGGCCAGAAACTCACCCAGCGAATCCCAACGCAGGTGGTTTTCTTCGATCAACTGTTGCACATGCTTGGGCGCTGAACCACCGGCGCCCGTCTCATACAGCCCACCTCCTGCAAGCAGGGGCACGATGGATAGCATCTTGGCGCTGGTGCCCAGCTCCAGGATAGGGAACAGATCGGTCAGATA
>JANTGN010000120.1 GCA_024762895.1 Thiotrichales bacterium | reverse complement strand
AGAGCCTGAATAAAGACAGGGGCCGTCAAACAGCCCCTGTTATCTAGAAGTGATAGGAAACACCCACGTTGGCAACCGGGTAGATCTTAAAGTATTTGATTTCATCTTCTATGTTGCGTTCTTCGGCGGCCAGGTCCTCAGGATCTACGATACCGGCATCCGGCCCGGTAGGGGTGAGGGTCACATCGGGGCTACCCTGGAACAGGAAACCCAGATCGGCACTGAAGATCCAACGGCGGTTCTTGCTGACGGCATTTCCCCAGCCCACACCCAGATAAGGTGATACCTGATTAGAGCCTTCTACGGAGGCATCCAGGCCCACCTCGTAGGTGCCCGCACCCAGGTCGTAGGTATTTACAGGTGCGCGGGCTTCGAACTTATTGTTGTTGTACATCACACCACCGGTAAAACGGAACGCGGCACCAAAGGCGTGCCAGTCGACCAGCAGGGGAATCGTCTGTAGTGAGCCTTTAACTTTCCAGGAGGTATTGATCCCGCCTACATCGATATCATCGACCGTGAACTCATCACTCGATACGCCGTTATAGCCAAAACGAAGATTGATCTTTTCGGTTATGCCGGCGGTGCCTTCAAGGCCCCAGCCCAGGGTACCAATTTTTGCCGTAATGCCGAATTCACCGGCTGCCTGTACCGCGCTGCTGCTTAGTAGCAGGCCCGTCAGGCTAATCATCGTAATGGATTTTTTCATGTGATGTCCCTAATCTTTTATTGGTTGATGAAAAAATACTACCTGATGCGCGGTGCCTAACGCAGTGACTGGATCACTGTTTGGGTATTCGGTCGTACGCCCCGCCACAAATAAAAGGCCTCGGCCGCCTGTTCGACCAGCATACCCAGTCCATCCAGGGAGCGCCTGGCCCCACAGGCCTCGGCCCAGCATTGGAAATCCGTGGGTTCGGCTCGGTTATACATCATGTCATAAACTGCCTCGGTCCCTGGAAAGAGGTCCTCTGATATCGGGGGTACCTCTCCACTGAGACCGGCGGAGGTGCCGTTGATGATGATGTCGGCCTGATACCCATCCAGGCCATCGAATCCACAGGCACTGAGTGAACCCAGGTCCCTAAATGCCTCGACCAGTTGTTGGGCGCGCTCGGGGGTGCGGTTGGCGATGCGGATTTCGGCCGGAGACTCAGACAACAGGGGGGATATTACGCCCCGGACGGCTCCTCCTGCGCCCAGTATAAGAATCCTTCGGTTCTTCAGGGTGATTCCATGGTTCTGTACCAGATCACGTAACAGGCCGACGCCATCGGTATTGTCGCCCTGGATACGCCCTTCCTCATGTACGATCAGGGTGTTGACGGCCCGGGCGCGTTTGGCCCGGTCGCTACAATCCGTAGCCAGTTGCCATGCCTGTTCCTTAAAGGGAACCGTGATGTTCAGACCTTTCCCACCCGAAGCCACAAATTCATGAACAGCAGCATCAAAGCCGTCGGTAGGCACCAGGATGGCTTCATAACTCATAACCTGGGCGGTCTGCTCGGCAAACTGGCGATGGATCTGAGGCGAGAGGCTATGGGCAATTGGATTGCCCATGACGGCGTACCGATCCATGGCTTAGTCTTCCTTAAGCCAGCCGGCTACCTGTTTGGCGTAGTAGGTGAGGATGCCATCAGCACCCGCACGTTTACATCCGAGCAGGGCCTCAAGTACGACCGCTTTTTCATCCAGCCAGCCATTTTGTGCTGCGGCCTTCAGCATCGCGTATTCACCACTGACGTGATAGACGTAGGTGGGCACCTTGAAGGTCTCTTTGACGCGATGCACGATGTCCAGATAGGGCATGCCGGGTTTGACCATCACCATGTCGGCACCTTCCTCCAGGTCCATGGCGACTTCGCGCAGGGACTCATCGGAATTCGCCGGATCCATCTGGTAGGAATATTTGTTACCACCGCCCAGGTTGGCGGCGGAGCCCACGGCATCGCGGAAGGGGCCGTAAAAGCTGGAGGCATATTTGGCAGAATAGGCGAGGATGCGGGTATTTCGATGCCCCGCAGATTCCAGTGCCTCGCGTATGGCCCCGATACGGCCATCCATCATGTCTGAAGGGGCCACTACATCGGCACCCGCCTCGGCATGGGACAGGGCCTGTTTAATCAGGACCTCGACGGTCTCGTCATTGAGCACATAACCGGCTTCATCGATGAGGCCGTCCTGACCATGAGAGGTAAAGGGATCCAGGGCCACATCGGTAATGACACCGAGTTCGGGCAGTTCCTTTTTTATCGCTCGAACGGCCCTTTGAGCCAGACCGTCAGGATTATGAGCCTCGCTGGCATCATCACTCTTGACCGCCACGGGCGTGACCGGAAACAGGGCTATGGCCGGAATTCCGAGGTCATGAACCTTGGCGGCCTCTTCAAGCAGCAGATCGATGCTCAGGCGATGGACGCCGGGCATCGATGGAACCTGCTCGCTTTGTCCCTCGCCTTCGAGAACGAAAACGGGATAGATCAGGTCATTCGGAGTCAGTATGTTTTCCCGCATCAGGCGGCGGGAGAAATCGTCTTTGCGCATGCGACGCATGCGCGTTACAGGGTAGTTACCGAAATTGATGCTCACAATATTGGTTCATGATTTAAGCCGCTTGATGCTGTCGATCAGACTTAAGGGGAGTCCCCGACTGCGACAGCATGTCTGCTGCGTTGATAGATCCCGATTCATCCAGTTGGTCCGGGTGTTCTTTGATTATTGATTTGACCTCGGTGAAATTATCTATCGCCAGGGATTGTATCAACTTAATCAGGTTCAGGATTTTAGTATCATCAGTCAGGCAATAAAATACATGCTGGCCAGATTTTCGAGATTTTACCAGGCCGGCCTGGCGTAATTGCTGAAGATGCTGAGAGGTATTGGCAATGCTGAGTCCTGTTAGCCTGGACAGAATCTCGACGCTATGCTCACCCTGGGCCAGGTGGTCCATCAGGGCGATACGGTGGCCGTTGCTGACCGCCTTTCCGATACGCGCATAACAGGTGTACAGCCTATGACTGAGTGCATGGTTCATGGCAGAGTATCCTTTTGGCAAAACAATAGTAATAATTTATGTTTCTTTTTACTCTTCCTGAGCACTGAGACGCTCTATGGCATCATTTAAGCATTCCATTAGTTTATTGATTATTAACGACAGGCAGTCTACATGAAAATCTCATGAGTTTCGAGATAGACCCCGTTAAGGAGAAAACAATGCAGAAAGTAATTGTGTTTTTACTACTATGTTTTGGCGCCCTTGGTGCTACACATGCCAATGACATGATATTTGAGGCCTCGGCGGCCATGCCCATGGGTGAGGCCTATGACAGGGTCTATAAGGCCCTGGAGGAAAGGCGGATGTGGATTGTTTTTGAAGCTGATATTGGTAAAAACCTGTCTGGGTTTGCCGATCGCTGGGGGGAAGAATTTAACGAGCAAAAGCTGGAAGGAATCCGTAGCATGGTGTTCTGCAATGGCTGGTATGCGAATCAGGTGAGCAATCGGGACCCTTCCATGCTGGCCTTGTGCCCGCAGCGGCTCACTATCATTCATAAGCAGGGACAATCCACGGTTCTATTCGTCAGACCCTCTCAGGTGGCTGGAGATAGCCCGGCCAGGCCCCGTCTGGCTGAGCTTGAGGAAGAGGTCATTGCGGCCATCAATGAGGCACTCAAGAAAAAATAATCGGAATATCTGAACTAAAGGACACTTTAAATGTAGGATTTTTTGGATTAAAACTATAACCAAGTATTGGGGATGCCAAAAGTTTTTAGAATTCTTTGGCTGGGAGGGTGCTTGGCGGGCAATATAATTCAATTAAGCGCACCGTTAAGTATTTGATGTAGATAATAACTACATAGGAATAATAAAAAATAGGGGTGTAACTAAGTATTACGCCTGGATTCCTCGAGAATCGGCCGTCCGGGCTTGTCCCTAATGAGGCGGTTAAACAGCGGGTATGCTGTGATTGCAAAGGGCTTCTTTCAAGGAGCCCTTTTTTTATACCTTTTGCATCAGTACCTGCCTGGTCTGTTTCAGGCCCAATCCCTGGGTCTGAGGAACGTTTCATAAAGCCTGGCCTCGGGACTGCCAGGGTCGGGTTGCCAGTTGTAACGCCATTTAACCAGGGGAGGGAGTGACATGAGTATGGATTCGGTGCGTCCTCCCGACTGCAGGCCAAACAAGGTGCCACGATCATAAACCAGGTTGAACTCTACATATCTCCCTCGCCGGTAGAGCTGAAAATCACGTTCTCGATCACCATAGTCCGTATCCCTGCGTCGTTCGACGATCGGGCCGTAGGCCTGTAGATAGCTATCGCCGACACTTTGCAGGAATTGAAACGAGGTCTCGAAATCGGGTTCGCTGAAATCATCGAAGAAAAGGCCTCCTATACCGCGTGGCTCCCCTCGATGTTTAAGGTAAAAGTATTCATCGCACCATTGCTTGAACCGTGGGTAGATATCGGCACCAAAAGGTGCACAGGCAGCTTTGGCGGTCTGGTGCCAGTGCTGGCAGTCATCTTCAAAGCCATAATAAGGGGTTAGGTCATACCCCCCCCCAAACCACCAGATAGGGGCCTCCCCCTCTTTTTCTGCAATAAAAAAACGTACATTGGCATGCGAAGTGGGTACATAGGGGTTTTTAGGGTGGATAACCAGTGACACGCCCATGGCCTGAAAACCGCGTCCAGCCAGTTCGGGCCGGCTGGCCGTTGCCGATGGGGGTAACTGCTGGCCAAAGACATGAGAAAAATTAACCCCGGCCTGTTCAAAGACTGGCCCGTCAGTAAGAACACGGCTTCTGCCTCCGCCCCCTTCCTCTCGTGTCCAGGCATCTTCAACAAATCGAGTCTCACCATCCAGGGCCTCTAGCCCGGAGCAAATCTGGTCCTGCAACTCCATGAGATAGGTCTTGACGGCCTGTATTTCGGGTTGGCTCATTAATGGCTCCTGCTATCGGTAGGTGGTTCCGGAATCTATATCACGAATCTCGCTGACAACACGAGCAGAGCCGGTCGGGCCTGCCAGTATGCAGTCGATATCACTACCCAGGGTGGACACGACCTGTGAGGCCGAACGGGCAGGGGGGTGCCCTCGACGGTTGGCACTAGTCGAGATGAGGGCGGACCGGGTTAATCGACACAACTCGATGACCAGGGGATGGTCAATAAGACGTATGGCCAGACGATCGTGCTGGCCTCTTAAGTAATAGGGGCAGTTCCTTGATGCCGGAACCAGCCAGGTTGTGGCACGTTGCCTTCTGGTCTGAATCAGGCTGCGTTGACGCGATGTCAGTTTCTGCAAGTAAGGTTGTAGTCTTCTGATATCATCAGCGACGAGAATCAGGCCCTGTTCTTCCGGTCTTTGCTTGATACTACGAAGCCTGGCAATGCTGTGCTCATGAACAGGCAG
The DNA here is from genome assembly GCA_024762895.1 of Thiotrichales bacterium. Classification (GTDB taxonomy): domain Bacteria; phylum Pseudomonadota; class Gammaproteobacteria; order J044; family J044; genus JANTGN01. The sequence continues at coordinate 2,418 of JANTGN010000120.1, read as the reverse complement.
GCAGCCTAGTCCAAAGACGGCCTCCGTAGGATAGGCGACTATCCCACCCTCTATGAGGCATCTTGCCACCAGCTGCGGCCTATCGGTCTGCAGAGTCATGGTTCAGCCTCAGGAGGCTTTTTTCTTGGCCACCTTTTTCTTGGCGGCCTTTTTCTTCACGGACTTCTTCTTGACCGTTTTTTTCTTACTGGCTTTCTTTTTAACCGCCTTTTTCTTTACGGCTTTTTTCTTGACGCCACGACGCTTACGGGCCGGGGCCTCTTCGATGAGTTTCTGGCACTCTTCCAGGGTCAGGGAGTCGGGTTCACGGTCCTTGGGGATGCGTGCGTTTTTCTCGCCATCCGTAATATACGGACCATAACGTCCGTTCAGGATCTGGATGCCTTCTGGTTCAAAGGTCTTGATAATGCGGTTGGCATCGGCGAGTTTCTTTTCGGCAATCAATTCCAGGGCGCGTTCCAGGCTGATCAGATGCGGGTCTTCATCTTTAGGAATTGAAACGTATTTACTACCATATTTCACATAGGGGCCAAAGCGGCCGATGCTGGCGCTGACTTTTTCACCTTCTTCGGTTTCACCCAGTTCCCGGGGAAGTTCGAAAAGTTTCAGGGCCTCTTCCAGGGTGATGCTGTCCATTTTCTGGCCGGGCCTCAGGCCGGCGAAGAGAGGTTTCTCCTCGTCTTCCTTGGTGCCGATCTGGACATAGGGCCCATAGCGCCCCATACGAACCGATATAGGTTTACCGGACTTGGGATCATTGCCGAGTTGGCGGGCCTGGATCGCGTCTTCGCGGGTGACGTTAGTTTCGGCATGTTCGATGAGATCGATAAATGGCTTCCAGAACTCCTCCATGACGGGGACCCAGTCCATCTCACCACGGGAGATCGCATCCAGATCGTCCTCCAGGTGGGCAGTGAAATTGTAGTCCACGTATTGATGGAAATGTTTGGTCAGGAAGGCATTGACGATCTTGCCCATGTCGGTGGGCTGAAAGCGCCTTTTCTCCAGCTCGACGTATTCTCGGTTCTGTAAGGTAGAGATGATATTGGCATAGGTCGAGGGGCGGCCAATGCCATATTCTTCCAGCGCCTTGACCAGGCTGGCCTCGGTAAATCTGGGTGGAGGTTCTGTAAAATGTTGATCGGCTTCTATGTCGAGCAGGCGAATCGTCTCACCTTCTTCCATGACCGGGAGCATACGCTGACTATCTTCGTCGCTGTCTTTCTTGTCATCGACCCCTTCCTGGTACACCGTCATAAAGCCCGGGTTGCGGATCGAAGAGCCGGTGGCGCGAAAGAGGTCTTCATTGCCAGCGCTCAGGTCAGCCGCGACCGTATCCAGGGTGGCATGGATCATCTGGCAGGCTACGGTGCGTTTCCAGATCAGGTCGTAAAGCCTGTGTTGATCCTGAGAGAGCTTGTCTTTCACGTCATCGGGTATACGGGCCGCCGAGGTGGGGCGAATGGCCTCATGGGCCTCCTGGGCGTTCTTGGATTTGGTCTTGAAACTACGGGGTTCTTCCGGTACCTGCTCCTGACCATAACGCGTACTGATCAGGTTGCGCAGATCCTCCACGGCCTCCTGCGCCAGGGTCACGGAATCCGTACGCATATACGTGATCAGGCCGGTGGGCCCTGCACCCAGGTCAATGCCTTCATACAGTTGTTGCGCGACACGCATGGTGCGTTGGGCAGAGAACCCAAGCTTGCGTGATGCCTCCTGCTGGAGTGTAGAGGTGGTAAAAGGGGCTGCCGGATTTCTGCGGCGTTGCTTTTTCTCGATCTTGGAGACGAGGAGCTGACCACCGGCGGCATCCAGTAGTCTTTGTCGTGCACTGGTCGCGGATGCCTCATTGGTGAAATCAAACTGCTCGACGCGTTTTCCTTCAAAACTGTAGAGCCTGGCACTAAAGGCCTGGCCATCTTTTTCTGTATTGGCCTCTATGCTCCAGTATTCTCGGGGTACAAAGCGCTCAATCTCTTCTTCGCGTTCTACGATCATGCGCAGCGCGGGGCTCTGGACGCGACCGGCCGAGAGGCCCCTACGTATCTTTTTCCACAGCAGAGGAGAGAGGTTAAAGCCTACCAGATAGTCCAGGGCACGCCTGGCCTGCTGGGCGTCGACCATTTCATGAGAAAGTCCACGGGGCTCATCGATGGCTTCCTGTACAGCACGCTTGGTGATTTCGTGAAACACCACGCGGTGGACCTGTTTGTTTTCCAGCAGGTTTCTTTCACGCAGTATTTCATACAGGTGCCAGGAGATGGCCTCACCTTCGCGATCGGGATCCGTCGCGAGGTAAAGTGTATCGGCCTTCTTTAATTCCTTAGCAATGTTGTCGACATGCTTTTCATTCTTGTCGATGACGGCATATTTCATGGCAAAGCCATGTTCCGGGTCTACGGCGCCTTCCTTGGG
>JANTGN010000119.1 GCA_024762895.1 Thiotrichales bacterium | reverse complement strand
ACAGGACCAATGGTGATGAATCCCCCTATTTTCCCAGTCGCGGCTACCTTCACCGGGTTATAACTGATAACCTCCATAGCTTTTGATACGAAATTTTAAACCCAAGCTGACATGCTGGAAGCCCTGGATCTCGAATGCACTCGCGGCGATCGCCGCCTGTTTCAACAACTGGCCTTTACGCTGGAGCCCGGTGAACTATTACACCTGCATGGCCATAACGGCAGCGGCAAGACGACCCTGATGCGTACCGTCTGCGGTCTGAATGCCCCCAGTGCCGGTGAGATACGCTGGAAGGGTACGAATATACGACGGCAACGTGAGGATTATGCCCGCGACCTTGTCTACATCGGACATAAAGATGCCATCAAAGCGGATCTGACCGGGACCGAGAACCTGCGTATCTCCTGTGCCCTTGATGGACTACCGATTACCGAGTCAGAGGCCTGGAATGCCCTCGAACGCATGGGGCTTCGTGGACACGAAGATCTTCCGGCCCGCGTCCTGTCGCAGGGACAGAAAAAACGCGTGGCCCTGGCCCGTCTGCTGGTAAACCGATCCCCCCTGTGGGTGCTCGACGAACCCTTCATCGCTCTGGACAAGGCCGCCGTGGCCCTGCTTGAATCCCTGATTCAGGAACACCTGAACCAGGATGGCATGGTCATGATCACCACTCATCAGGATGTCCCCCTGACCTCGGGCCAGGTCAAGCAACTACAGCTCGGCTGGAAGCGCGAAGGCGATGTTTAGCATCTTTCGCGCCATCGTCCTGCGTGACCTGACCCTCGCCATGCGCAGGCGTTCCGATGTGCTCAGCGCCCTGTTCTTTTTTGTGATTGTCGTCAGTCTGTTCCCCCTGGGCATAGGCCCCGAGCTGGAGACCCTGCGTCTCATAGCGCCCGGGGTATTCTGGGTCGCGGCCCTGCTGGCCTCCATGCTGGCACTGGAAAAACTTTTTGCTGCCGACTTCGAAGATGGCACCCTGGAACAGATGCTGCTGACGCCACAACCCGACTTCATTCTGGTACTGGGCAAGATCTTCGCCCACTGGCTGGTCACCGGTGTTCCCCTGGCCTTACTAGCACCACTGCTGGGGCTGCAATATGACCTGGACACTGAGCCACTGTGGATTCTGATGCTGACGCTGTTACTGGGCACCCCGGCGCTCAGCCTGATTGGAGCGATAGGGGCTGCCCTCACACTGGGACTACGTGGTAGCGGCGTACTGGTTCCCTTGCTGGTTTTACCCCTGTATATTCCAGTACTGATTTTTGGCGCCGGGGCCGTCGAGGCCAATGTTTCGGGGCTAGGTGCAGCAGGTCATATCTACATGCTCAGTGCCATCCTGCTGCTGGCCCTGGTTGCGGCCCCCCTGGCCACAGTTGCCGCTTTACGAATCTCAGCTGAATAACAGGAACACGACTTCAGTATGAATAATGCATCGATCAACTGGTTCAAATATTCTTCGCCAGCGACTTTCTATCCTCTGGCCGGCCGTCTGATACCCTGGTTTATGGCCATTGCCGTCATCCTGATCGGTATTGGGCTATATTTAAGCTTTTTTGTCGCCCCAACGGATTACAAACAGGGTGAAGGTTACCGCATCATCTTCGTGCATGTCCCTGCCGCCTGGATGTCGATGTTTATCTATCTGATCATGGCATTCTGGGCCGTGATGGGGCTGGTATTCAATACCCGCCTCTCGGCCATGATGTCCCAGGCCCTGGCACCAACCGGTGCGATGTTTACCTTTCTGGCCCTGTGGACAGGTGCCTTCTGGGGTAAGCCAATGTGGGGCACCTGGTGGGTCTGGGATGCACGCCTGACCTCGGAACTGATCCTGTTCTTCCTGTATATCGGTTTTATCGCCCTGCAGGGAGCCATCGATGACACACGTCGCGGTGATCGGGCCGGTGCCATCCTGCTGCTGGTAGGCGTCGTCAATATCCCGATCATTTATTTCTCGGTCAAGTGGTGGAACACCCTGCATCAGGGGGCATCGATCAGCGTGACACAGGGATCCAGCATGGCCAGCATTATGCTGAACACCATGCTCATCATGGCCCTGGGTTTCTGGGCCTATACCATAGCCGTGGCCCTATCCCGTGCACGATCCATCATCCTGGAGCGAGAAATGGATAGCCAGTGGGTCAGAGAACTTCAGGAGATAAGACAATGAACTTAGTGGAGTTTTTTGACATGGGCGGATATGCCCTATATGTATGGAGTTCATTTGGCGCGACGGCAATACTCATGATCGCTGAACCTTTACTACTGAGAACACGTCGTAGGAATGTACTGCGTCGTATCGCAAGGCTAATCCGAATACAAACCGAGGAACAATCATGAAGGCCAGGCATAAGCGTTTGGGTTTCTTAATAGTCGGCCTGGCTGCTCTGGGCCTGGCTACTTTTTTTGTCATCCAGGCCCTGGATAGCAATCTGTCCTATTTCTTCTCGCCCACGGAGGTCGCCCAGGACCAGGCACCTAGCAATCATGTCTTTCGCCTCGGCGGCATGGTCGAAGAAGGCAGCGTGAAACGGGGTGAAGGCGTGGATGTACTGTTCACGGTCACGGATCACGCCAACAGTATTCAGGTCCTTTACAGCGGCATCCTGCCCGATCTGTTCAGCGAGGGCCAGGGCGTCATCGCCCAGGGCAAGCTGGATGCCGATGGTGTGTTTGTGGCCGACGAGGTACTGGCCAAACATGACGAGACCTATATGCCACCCGAGGTGGCCGAGGCACTGGAAAAAGGTCGTCAGGCGGAAGTCAAAATGAACGGAGGCACTACCCCATGATCCCGGAACTCGGTCATTTCGCCCTGATACTGGCGCTGGGTATAACCCTGGTTCAGGCCAGCCTGCCCCTGATAGGGGCGGCCCGAGGCAACCACGCCTGGATGGCCCTGGCCCGTCCTACCGCTCAGGCCCAGCTCCTGTTTACGCTACTGGCCTTTATCGCCCTGACCTACTCATTCATCGTCCACGATTTCAGCGTCGCCTATGTGGCCAATAACTCGAATACCGCCCTGCCCCTGATCTATCGTATCTCCGCCGTCTGGGGTGCGCATGAGGGCTCGCTGTTGCTGTGGGCTCTAACGCTGTCTGTCTGGACCAATGCCGTCGTCCTTTTTTCCCGCAGCCTGCCGCTGAATATCCTGTCCCGCGTGGTCGGTGTACTGGGTCTGGTCAGTATTGGCTTTTTACTATTTATGCTGCTGACATCCAACCCCTTTGAGCGCCTGATTCCGGCTGCCATGGAAGGTCGAGACCTCAACCCGTTACTACAGGATCCCGGTCTGGCGATCCACCCTCCCATGCTCTACATGGGCTATGTGGGTTTTGCTGTTCCTTTTGCCTTTGCCATCGCTGCCATGCTCAGCGGACGCCTGGATTCGGCCTGGGCAAGGTGGTCACGTCCCTGGACCAGCGTCGCCTGGGTCTTTCTGACCCTGGGGATTGCCCTGGGTAGCTGGTGGGCCTATTACGAACTGGGCTGGGGCGGCTGGTGGTTCTGGGATCCGGTCGAAAATGCCTCGTTCATGCCCTGGCTGGTCGGTACGGCCCTGATGCATTCACTGGCCGTGACCGAAAAACGCAGTGCCTTCAAGGCCTGGACGGTCCTACTGGCCATCTTTGCCTTCTCACTCAGCCTGCTGGGCACCTTCCTGGTCCGTTCCGGTGTGCTGACCTCGGTACATGCCTTTGCTACCGACCCGGAACGTGGCGTCTTCATCCTCATCTTTCTGTGCATAGTCATTGGCGGCTCCCTGATGCTGTATGCCTGGCGAGCCCCACAGATCAAGAGCGTAGGCCGATTTGAGCTGGTCTCTCGCGAGACGGCCCTGCTGATGAATAACGTCATCCTCGTGGTAACGGCGGCCAGCGTCCTGCTGGGAACCCTTTACCCATTGTTACTGGATGCCCTGGGGCTAGGTAAGATCTCTGTCGGCCCGCCATATTTCAACAGTGTGTTTATTCCCCTGACCATACCGCTGGCCGTCATGATGGGCCTGGGCATCATGTCGCGCTGGAAACGTGACAGCTTCAGCCGCCTGTTGGGCAAACTCTGGCCCGCCATGATATTTAGTCTGGTCGTTGGTCTTGCCTGGGTCATGATTCTTTTACCCGAATTCAAACTGGGGGCGGTGATTGGCACTGTCCTGGCGCTCTGGGTATTCTCCTCCAGCGTCGTGGCCTTCAGGGCTCGTCTCGGCAATAAGGAAAAACTCTGGCCCGCCCTATCAACTATTCCCCTGGGCTTTTATGGCATGACCCTGGCACATATCGGTGTCGGTGTGTTCATTATTGGCATCACCCTGACCAGTATTTACAGTATCGAAAAGGATATTCGACTGTCACCTGGAGAAAGCTATAAAATGGCCGATTACACCTTCCGCCTGGATAGTGTTAAGACCATTGAAGGCCCAAATTATATCGCCAGCCAGGGCAAACTGACGGTCACTCGAGGGGGTGAAGTGGTCAATATCATGCAACCCGAGAAACGGATCTATCGCGTACAACGTATGCCGATGACCGAAGCCGCTATCGATGCCGGCCTCGGACGCGACCTGTTCGTGGCACTGGGTGAACAACTGGATAAACAGGGGGCCTGGAGTGTGCGCCTGTATGTCAAACCCTATATCCGCTGGATTTGGCTGGGCACGCTTATTATGGGCATAGGTGGCCTGCTAGCCGCCTCGGACAGACGCTATCGAATGGTGGGTAAAAAGGTCCTTGACCCGGCTCCTGCCGGCACCGCAGTCACTGGAGCAGCATAATGTGGCGTTATCTCGCTCCTCTGGGCATCTTTATAGTACTGGTGATCTTTTTAAGTATTGGCCTGAAACTCGATCCGCGTGAAGTTCCTTCGCCTCTGATAGGAAAACCCGCGCCGTCTTTTACCCTGCCCAATCTGAAACAAGCGGAGCAAATGATCAACCCCGATGACTTCAGGGGGAAAGTGTGGCTGCTAAATGTATGGGCCTCCTGGTGTGTCTCCTGTCGTGCCGAACACCCGGTCGTCAACGAACTGGCAAAGACCGGCGAGGTCATTATTGTCGGTCTCGATTATAAAGACGGCCTTGAAGAGGGTAGACAATGGCTGCGCCAAAGAGGCGACCCCTACATCGCCAGTGCCTATGACGAGGATGGCCGTGCCGGTATCGACTGGGGCGTCTATGGCGTACCCGAGACCTTTGTCATCGATAAAAAAGGCATTGTACGTTACAAGCATACTGGCCCCCTCACCATGAAAGATGTCACCGATACCCTGCTTCCCCTGGTACGGGAACTGAAGAAGGAACCCGCATGAAAAACTGGTGGTTGATCAGCCTGTGGTTATTCTCTGCCCTGGCCATGGCCGGGGTTGAGGTACATGAATTCAAGACCCCCGAGCAGGAACAGCAATACAACCGCATGGTCGAAGAGTTGCGTTGCCTGGTGTGTCAGAACCAGAACCTGGCCGACTCCAATGCGGAACTGGCACAGGACCTTCGCCAGGAGGTCTATGACATGATTCAGCAGGGCGCCAGCGACAAAGAGATCATCGACTTTATGGTTGCTCGCTACGGTGACTTCGTCCTCTACCGACCACCCCTGAAATCCACGACCCTCTTCCTGTGGATCGGTCCCTTCGTGATCCTGGGTATCGGTGTCCTGGTACTCCTCTTCCATATACGGAAGCGACGTGCCGCCCAGGAGCCCGAACTCAATGAGGCCGAGCTGGAAAAGGCGCGTCAACTTCTGAATAACGACAGGAATCCCTCATGACCTCATTCTGGATAGCTGCGGCGGCGATGATGGCCGTCGCTCTGGCCTTGCTTGCGCCGACATTACTGGGTCGCAAACGTCTACGTAGCCTGGATCGACGTGAACAGAATATCCAGATTGCACGTGAACGTCTGAATGAGCTGGAGACCGAATTTGGTCGCGGAGCACTGTCCGAATCAGATTATGAACATGCCAAGCAGGAACTTGAGATGGCCCTGCTCAATGACGTCGATGACCAGACGACCTCTCAGGATAAGCACTCGCTATCTGCCAGCCCGATTACCCTGGCCCTGCTGATCGTTCTGGTCCCCCTGTTTACTATCCTGATGTATCTGGAGATCGGCAAACCCCAGGCCCTGCAGACGGCAGATGCCTCCTCACAGGCGGCAGCTTCGCCTCATGCCGCCACGGGTGACCAGGCCGCTCTCAGTATTGATGACATGCTGAGTCGGCTTGAGGAAAAACTTCGGAGCAACCCGGACGATGCCCAGGGCTGGTATATGCTGGGGCGGAGTTACATGTCGCTGGGCCGTTACCCTGAGGCCATCAATGCCCTGAGCAAGACCTACGAACTCGCTGGCGATCAGCCTACCGTTATGCTGAGCTATGCCGATGCCCTGGCGATGTCCCAGGGTGGCAGGATTTCCGGCAAACCCTTTGAACTGATCAAAAAGGCCCTGGCCATCACACCCAACGATCCGACCGCACTATGGCTGGCCGGCATGGGTTATGAGGAACAGGGTGAATATGAAAGGGCCGTAGGCTACTGGCGCCAGCTGGAGCCCATGCTGGCAGACAACCCGGAATCAGTCACCGAAGTCCGTCGACTGATTGCCGCTGCTGAAGAGAAGCTAGGTTATACGGTTGAGACAAAGACAGTGCAGCCCATTCAGACCGCCGCCTCTCCGGCCGCCATCAGGGTACAGGTTAATCTCAGCCCAAAGCTTAAAGCCAGGGCAAGTGATTCCGACACGGTCTTTATTTTTGCTCGTGCCGTCAGCGGTCCGCCCATGCCCCTGGCCGTGGTCCGTAAACAGGTCAGCGACCTGCCTGTAGAAGTAACCCTGGACGATTCCATGGCCATGATGCCGCAGATGAAACTCTCCGGGTTTGCTGAAGTAAATGTTGGGGCCCGCATCTCAAAAAGTGGTAATGCCATTCCTCAAAGTGGCGATTTCAAGGCCAATGAGTCTCGGGTCAAAACCGGGTCCGATGCAGCGGTTAAACTTCTTATCGACAGCATCGTTCCGTAAACATCGAATAGAATCCTTCATGGCCGAGAGAAAACATCACGTCGTTAAACGCCACCTGCCGACCGGATAATGAAAGACGATAAAAACAAAAGTGGCGCTGCAACTGCATGATGCCACCGGAGTACAACGTCCGTTGCGGATTGCCTTGCTGGTAATTTCTGGAAAGGTCAGAAGATCAGATCAGCCACGGCACTGATGGGCGAAGTTAAATACCTGTAAGCCCTCAGACTGGCTTTAAGAGGTCCTTGAGTAGTACCCCAGACTGATCCCACTTCTTATAATTCATCTGGGCCAGGAATAATTCGGCGGTGGATAAGGCATCCTCCATGGCATTATGAGCGCGATAACGTGGCAGGTTGTACTGTTTACGTAGATTAAACAGCCGTAACTGTCCCTTAGCGATGCCCTGCTCTCTGCGCTGTAGAATGCCTTTCTCGATCTCCATGGTATCGACCATACGCATGGGTAATTTAATGCCGTACAGGCGCCTGCTCGCTGCATTTAAAAAACCGCGCTCTATGGCCGCATAATGCACCAGCAGGACCTTACCCTTCATCAGGTCCAGCAGGCGCTCCATGACCTCGGGCAAAGCGATTCCCTGCTCCATAGCATCATCCGTAATCTGATGGATCACCACAGAATGGGCGGGCAGGGGCGCATTGACCCTGACCAGGAAATGGCCACTCTCGCCAAGGATCACGCGTCCATCCCGAATCGTCGTGTAACCGGCACTCAGTATATTATGGGTTTCAGGATTGAGTCCCGTGGTCTCAAAATCCAGGGCCAGATACTCGGCCTTGATGGCGGGTATCTGCTTATCGACCAGGGGCGTTTTCAGATAGTC
>JANTGN010000118.1 GCA_024762895.1 Thiotrichales bacterium | reverse complement strand
AGGTTCATATCATTTTCGAATTCTGCGGCATGATCCTGGGCGTAATAGCCAATATTGACGTTTTCTGACCACTTCACATGACCCGCATCCGGTGTTGCGTCGCCGATCAGACAGCGTAACAGGGTGGTCTTACCAATACCGTTAGGACCGATAACAGCAACACGCTCACCGACCTCGAGCATCATATCCAGACCACTAAACAGGGGCTGTTCATCATAGCCCTTACTCAGACCTTCAACCTCCAGCGCCAGGCGATAGAGTTTCTTTTCCTGCTCAAAACGAATATAGGGGTTAACCCGGCTGGATGGCTTGATGTCTTCAAGCTGTATCTTTTCGATCTGTCTGGCTCGGGATGTTGCCTGCTTGGCCTTGGAGGCATTCGCCGAAAAACGACTTACAAAGGTCTGCAATTCGGCAATCTGAGCCTTCTTCTTGGCATTATCGGCCAGCTGGCGCTCACGCACCTGTGTCGCCGCCAGCATGTACTCATCATAGTTGCCGGGATAGACACGCAGCTCACCATAATCCAGGTCGGCCATGTGGGTACAGACGCTGTTCAGAAAATGACGATCATGCGAAATGATGATCATGGTGCTGTTACGCTCATTCAGGATGGTTTCCAGCCAACGGATGGTATTGATATCGAGGTTGTTGGTGGGTTCATCGAGTAACAGGATATCGGGATCCGCAAACAGGGCCTGGGCCAGCAGAACACGCAGCTTCCAGCCCGGTGCGACGGCGCTCATCAGGCCCGTATGCTGCTCCAGGGGGATGCCCACACCCAGCAGAAGTTCACCGGCGCGAGACTCGGCCGTATAGCCATCCATCTCGGCAAACTCGACCTCGAGCTCGGCCACCTTCATGCCCTCTTCCTCGCTCATCTCGGGCAGGGAATAAATACGGTCGCGTTCCTGTTTGACGGCCCAGAGTTCTGCATGCCCCATGATTACGGTATCCAGTACCGTATGGTCTTCAAAGGCAAACTGATCCTGACGCAATTTCCCCAGGCGTTCGTCCGGGTCGAGACTGACATTGCCCGAGGTTGGCTCCAGGTCGCCCCCAAGAATCTTCATCAGGGTCGATTTGCCGCAACCATTGGCCCCGATCAGGCCATAACGATTGCCGTCACCGAACTTAACGGAGATGTTTTCAAACAGGGGCTTGGCCCCAAACTGCATGGTGATATTAGCGGTAGTAAGCAAGGTCTATTTCCAGAATGTACAAAGATTAAACGTCTTAACAAGAAGCCGACCGCCCCTGCGAATCCATCAACAATCAATGAGCGGGGCAGAAAGGGCGCGCATTGTCTCATACCCAAGGGGTACATCGCGACCGATACTGCGAATTTTCTCGGACGGGTCTGTACAGAACACCTACTATGGCTATTTTTCGGGGCCATAACAGGCCGCAAGCAGGGTACGCATTTTATCCAGCCCCATGCGTCGAATGAACTCTACATTGTGCTCGGGTATTGCCTCAGGATCTGGATAGGAGGCCAGGACCCTGGCCAGGCTGTCCTCACGAATCAGATGCAGGGTCGGGTAAGGCGCTCGATTGGTGTAATTGGCAGGATCATCCTCGTCAGCTCCCTCAAAGCAGTAATCCGGGTGAAAACTGGCCAGTTGATACACACCCTCATAGCCCTGATCGATAAGGAGCTGTTCAGCCAGTTCCAGCAGGTCCAGAAATATTTCAAATGCCTCAAGACCTGTAGAAAATACAAGCAGGGTAGTCTCTATGTCGAGGTGTTTGTCGAGGCGATCGCATTCCCGTATCAGGGCCTGTAGCGCATCTTCAAAACAGGACCCCGGCTCATCAACATAGTGTACGCTGCCGCGACTCACCTCTCTGCCGGCAAAGGGACAGAGGTTCAGGCCTACCACCACGGACTCAACCCAGGCCTGGGTATGAGCTATAGCCGACGTCTCTTCCGGGGTACCCTGTGTTACCACATCAGATCATCCGGTATCTGATAGTCGGCATAGGGGTCATCCTCATCCACCGCCTGCTCTTTGTCATTACAGACCACGACACTCCGGGCATCACGCAGCAGTATCTTATCTGCAACCGGTCGAGGTACGACCGCATAGTGTTCATCATGGCGCACGATGGCCAGGGTGCCATTCACGATTTTCTTCTGTATCAGATCCGTCACCAGAATCCGTTTAACCACCTTGTCATCTTCGAAGTGGTAGGCGACCTCCCCTTCGGCCATATCCAGGCGGTTCATATCGATGAGCTGGCGAATCTGTGCCGCGATCTGCCTCTGTTGCTCTTCTTCCTGCTTTTTTCGATTAAGCACCCTGTCACGATCAATCTTTTCCTGCCTGGCCAGCTCCGCCTGCTGCTTGATCTCATCCACTTCATCGGTCTGCTGGCGCGCCTTTTTCTTTTGCTGTGTCCTGGCCTGTTTGACCTGCTGCTTATTGACCAGCCCTGCCTTCAGCAACTGGTCCTGAAAGGGGTTCCCCATCGCTAACCTCTGGTTTAATCATCATGTGTTAAAACGTCATTGTAGCCCAGGTGTTAGAATCTCCACACCCAGGCCACCCAAAGATACTGTGAACGAGACCCACTCCACTGAAGCCTTCGCCCAACTCACCCCGGACCAGATCCTGGATGCCGTCGAGGCCATGGGCATTCCCTGTGACGGACGTTTCCTGGCCCTGAACAGTTATGAAAATCGCGTCTATCAGATTGGCGTGGAGGAAGGCCCCGCCCTGGTCGCCAAGTTCTATCGCCCGAAGCGCTGGACCGACGAGGCCGTTATTGAAGAGCACCAGTTCACCCTGGAGCTGGCAGCGCAGGAGATACCCGTCATCCCCCCCATCGTCGATGCATCCGGTCATACCCTGCATCGGCATGGGCCTTACCGCTTTGCCCTGTACCCAAACCGGGGCGGTCATGCGCCTGAGCTGGATAACCCAGAACACCTCGAACAACTGGGTCGATTTATCGGTCGTATCCATGCCGTAGGCGCCAGTAGCAACTTTGAACACCGTCCCGAGCTGAATATCGAGAGTTTTGGTATCGCGCCTCGCGCCTACCTGCTGGATGGGGGCTTCATCCCAGCCCATCTGATTGATGCCTACCAGAGCCTGACCCACGACCTGATCACGCAGATTGAGGGCTGTTATGAGCGGGCAGGGAAGGTGCAGAACATCCGCCTACATGGGGACTGTCACCCCGGCAATATACTCTGGACCGGTGCTGGGGCACATATCGTGGATTTTGATGATGCGCGTATGGGACCGGCCATCCAGGACCTGTGGATGTTCCTGTCCGGGGACCGGGTCTATAGCACGGCCCGGCTGGCCGATCTGCTGGAAGGCTATACACAGTTCTATGACTTTAATCCGGCTCAGCTTCATCTGATCGAAGGCCTGCGCACCCTGCGCATCATCCACTATGCCTACTGGCTGGCCAAAAGACGGGATGACCCGGCTTTTCAGCAGGCCTTCCCCTGGTTCTACAGTGATCGTTACTGGGAGGAGCATATCCTGTCCCTGAGAGAACAGGCCGCGGCGATGAACGAACCGCCACTGATCTGGGACTAGAGTCCGTTAATAAATTGTCCCAGGGCCTGCTCATAGGCCGGCTGGCTACGGATAAAACCATAGTTGTGGTCACCGGTCATCTCTACAAAGGTCTTTGGCTCATTCGCCGCCTCAAAGACCTTTTTGCCCTGCTCGAAGGGGATGATCTCGTCATGGGGACTATGCAGTACCAGCAAAGGACTACTGACCTCCTTTATTCTGGCCTGGGTATTAAAATGAAATCTTAAAAAAACGACCCGAGACAACAGGGGAAAGATCTTATCCGCCATGGACCGGGCCGAGCTAAAGACCGACTCAACCATCAGCCCTGCGGGCTCAACCTCTGTCGCTAACCGGGTAGCCACGGCACCACCCAGCGAACGCCCAAAGATAATGATATGACTTGCCGGGACGCCCCTGTCCTGTGTCAGATAACGCCACGCAGCCCGCGCATCCTGATACAGCCCCTGCTCACTGGGACTACCCTCGCTCTGGCCATAACCTCGATAGTCAAAGATAAAAACATTCAGGCCAAGACGATGAAAGATAGCGACAGAATCTCCTCGGTGCGAGATATTGCCGGCATTGCCATGAAAGAACAACAAGGTCTTCTCAGCTCCAGGGTAAGGGATATACCAGCCATGCAATCTGAGTCCATCCGGCGTCCTCAGATTGACCTGCTCATAGTCCAGACCCCAGTCTTCCGGCGTCTCTGCAAGCTGGCTATAAGGGAAAAAGATCATCCCGGGCTGTTGCAGATACATCCAGAGATTCAGAAAGCCCAGCCCTGATATTAATAATATGATGCCATGGGTCATGTTCCGCCTCACCGCTCACTTCCTTTGAATTCCATCATCTTTCGTTGATTCATTATCTGAATTATGGCTTACAGGCGCTTGCTATAGCTCCAGATCGTACTCAAACCTACCCCATTCGTACTCCCTGATATTAAGTCTTAACCAAACCGACATGTACTTTAGATTAATACGTCATATTCCTGCCTGACCATTGTCCTGCTCAGTCGTAATTATTTCGGTGCACCGAAAAGTGCGCCCAGACGCAACTAACCCATAACCCCCTGGGAGATGTAATTCATGATGAAAAAACAACTGCTTGCTATCGCGGTTACGGCCACCTTAGCCGGCCCGGTAATGGCCGACGACCACCATCACTATGGCAAGGACTTTGGCATGAAGGTCCAGCAGATGCTGAATGCACAGTCCAAAAAGCTCTTTGGCATCAAGCACCCTTTGACCAGTTCGGCGGAAGGCAGCGTAGAACGCGCACCCGGTCAGGACGCCTATGACCTGATCGAACTCGCCGGTGGCCTCAGGGCCGCTATCCTGACCCGCGAAGCGGGCAACAAGGCCGATATGTTTTCATTCTGGCCGAATGAAGACAACCCCACGCATGCCATCTTCTGTATTGAGGGTGGCGATGAAGTGATCGGCACTCTGCCTGGTGGCGCCGATAAACTGAACCCCTCCGTCCAGACCATCGACCTGAAGACCGGCGAGGTCACTACGATCCTTCGAGGCATGAACCGCTGTGACGGTATTCGCAGCACTGCCTGGGGCACTATTCTGGCGACCGAAGAGACTTCGTCTGGCCAGGCCTATGAGATCATCAACCCCCTTGGCTTTGAAAACCACACCGTGGTCAATCGTGCCATGGGCATCATCGTGGATGCTGCTGGCAACCCATCAGAAACCGTTGAAAAACGCCCCACCCTGCCCACCATGTCCTGGGAAGGCCTGACCGTCCTGGAAAACGGCGTGGTCATCGGTGGTGATGAACTACGCCCCGGCGACTGGGACCTGGCCGGCGACGGCGGTGACGACTCCGATGTCGATGGCGGCGCCATCTTCAAGTTCGTACCTGAAGTCCCACACCGGGGTGGCATAATCGCCGATCTGGTTGAGTCACCACTGGCGGCTGGTTCCGTGTACGCCTTCCGCGCCTCCTGCCGCGAGGGGGACAGCAGCTCGTTCACCGTCAACTATGGCCAGGGTTGTGAGATCGGCAACGGTTCATGGGTCCCTGTCAGGGCTGAAGAGGCCCGTCGTGATGCCAACAACAATGGCGCTACCGGCTACTACCGTCCCGAAGATCTGCATAAGGACCCTACCTACACCGGCGAAGGCGTACGGTTCTGCTGGACCAACACCGGTCGTGAAGCCGCGCAGAACTACGGAGAAGTTATCTGTGGTATCGACTCCAGCCCCCTGGAGGCTGATGAGACAGTCGCCTCAGTGGTTGTGAACCGCTTTGTGGAAGGTGATGCCGATTTCAACTCCGTGGACAACCTGGCCTTCCAGCCACACACCGGCATCCTTTATGTGATCGAAGACCATAGCAATGGAGACGTCTTCGCCTGCCTGCCCGATGGAGCTGACCGCGATATCAAGACCGATGGTTGCGTCAAGGTACTGTCGGTCAAGGATCAGACTGCCGAACCTAGTGGTTTTGAGTTCTTCGGAAACGGTCGTGCTGCCATCGTGTCGATCCAGCATTCAGATGACAGCCAGATGCCCGCTTATGATGACTACGGAACGGACGATATCGTGATCATTACTGGTTTTAAAATGAAAAAGCACCATAAAGACCGCCACGACGATTAAAATAAAATCATAAATCATCATCGAGACTTCAGGGGCCGCTATGCGGCCCCTTTTTTACGCATAACCCATTAATGGGTTACCCGATTATGACTTTTTATTAAACAGGTTTTCCACCAGTTCCATGGGCAATGGGAAGACGATGGTATTAGAGTGCTCGCCGGCAATCTCTGTCAGTGTCTGAAGATAACGAAGCTGTAACGCCTGTGGCTGACCGGAAAGAATTTTGGCCGCCTCCAGGAGTTTTTCCGAGGCCTGCAATTCGCCTTCAGCATGTATGACCTTGGCTCGCCTCGTACGTTCGGCTTCTGCCTGCTTTGCAATTGCCCGGATCATGCTTTCATCAAGATCGACATGCTTGATCTCTACATTACTGACCTTGATACCCCAGGCATCGGTTTGCTGGTCAAGGATATTCTGAACATCGGCATTTAGTCGATCACGTTCCGCGAGCATTTCATCCAGCTCATGCTGACCCAGCACCGAGCGCAGGGTGGTCTGGGCCAGCTGGCTGGTCGCCATGTAGAAATCTTCCACCTGAATAATGGCCCTTTCGGGATCTACCACACGGAAATACACCACTGCGTTGACCTTGACCGAGACATTGTCTCGAGAGATGACATCCTGGGTCGGGACATCCATAACGACGGTGCGCAGATCCACTCGTACCATCTGCTGGATTACCGGGATAATGATAATGAAACCAGGCCCCTTGACCTTCCAGAAGCGGCCCAGGGTGAATACCACGCCTCGCTGATATTCACGCAGGATTCTGATCGCACTGGCAAAAAACAGTATGACCAGAGTCATAAAAACATATAGTCCGTAGGCTGTCATGATGCTTTCTCCTCGGCTGTAGACTCCATGGGTTCAACGTCCAGGGTCAGGCCATGCATGGCAGTGACCCTGACCTGTTGACCTTTATGCAGAGGCGCAGGACTTTGTGCCGCCCAGATCTCACTATGAACGAAGACCTCCCCCCTGCTATCAAAATCATGTAACACGACTCCCTCAGAACCCACCATCTGCTCCGCGCCACTGACCACGGGCCGTCGACGTGACTTGATGGCCATACCGACGATGAATACGAACATCAGCACACTGGTCACCGCGAAGGTAATAATAATGGAAAGATCTATGCCATAACCCAGCGCCTCGGTATCAATGAGGATAATGGAACCGATCACAAAGGCGAGCACTCCGCCAATGCCGAGCATGCCAAAACTCGGCTGAAAGGCCTCACCAATCATCAGGGCAACCCCCAGCAATATCAGGGCCATGCCGGCATAGTTAATGGGCAACAACTGGAATGAATATAACGCCAGCAATAGACAGATGGCGCCCACCGTGCCAGGCACCAGGGCTCCAGGGTTGGAGAATTCAAAGATCAGGCCGTAGATGCCAATCAGGAGCAGGACGTAGGCCACATTGGGATTGGTGATCACGCTGAGTAACTGGCTACGCCAGTCTGGCTCGAGTACTGTGATGGCCACTCCTGCCGTCTGCAGGGTTCGTTTCACACCCTGAACCTCTACTACACGCCCATCGACCTGCTGTAACAGGTCATCA
Source organism: Thiotrichales bacterium (assembly GCA_024762895.1). GTDB lineage: Bacteria > Pseudomonadota > Gammaproteobacteria > J044 > J044 > JANTGN01. The sequence continues at coordinate 175 of JANTGN010000118.1, read as the reverse complement.
AGGTTCGTTGCAATAATATCGATGACATTTTGTTCCAGGGCCTCATGGGCCGAGAGACTGGCTGCTTCCAGTACTGCCTTTTCCGCCCACTCCTCATTTCGGCCACGCAATTTTGCCAGGCCCCTGATATAGGCGGCGGCATCGTTGATGGCCTTGCTCTTGGAAACGTCCTTTT
>JANTGN010000117.1 GCA_024762895.1 Thiotrichales bacterium | reverse complement strand
TACCCAACCTGATCCCCCCTGAGTCTGGAATACGGTCTTGAAACACGAGCTGGAACAACTGGTCCTTGAGTCCCTGAATACCCTGCATAACGACGGGGTGCTCCCCGAGCCCTTTGCCGGCGAGGTGCAGATCACCCACACAAAGAACAAGGATCATGGCGACTTTGCCTGTAACGTGGCCATGCAGCTGGCCAAGCCTGCCCGGCGTAATCCCCGCGAGATCGCCCAGGCCATCATCGATGCCCTGCCCACCCATGAGGCCCTGGTAAAGGCCGAGATTGCCGGCCCCGGATTCATTAACTTCTTTATCGACCCCAGTGCCGGCCGTTCGGTCATCGCCCGCATCCTGGTCGAAGGGGACCAGTATGGCCGTAGCGATATCGGCCAGGGCAAACGGGTACAGGTGGAATTTGTTTCCGCCAACCCCACCGGGCCCCTGCACGTAGGCCATGGACGTGGCGCGGCCTATGGCGCCACCGTGGCCGACCTGCTGCAGGCCGTGGGTTTTGAGGTCCATCGGGAATATTACGTCAACGACGCCGGCCGGCAGATGGATATCCTCGGCACCAGTGTCTGGCTACGCTACCTGGAGCTGGCCGGAGAGGAACTCGCCTTCCCCAGCAATGGCTACAAGGGCGACTATGTCTGGGACATCGCGGCTACCCTGCATCGGGAACATGGTGATGATTACCGTCACCCGGTGATCGAGGTTTTTGAAGGCGTACCCGCTGACGAGCCGGAAGGCGGTGACAAGGAGGCCCATATCGACGCCCTGATCGATAGCGCCAAGCGCCTGCTGGGGGATATTCGATATCGCTATATCTTTGATCTGGGCCTGAACACCATCCTCGATAACATCCGTGCCGACCTGGCCAGCTTTGGTATTCACTATGAGGAATGGTATTCGGAACGCAGCCTGACCGAGAAGGGTTCGGTCAACAAGGCCATCGAACGTCTGCGTGAGGCCGGTCATATTTACGAAAAAGAGGGCGCCCTCTGGTTCCGCTCCTCGGATTTCGATGACGAGAAGGACCGCGTCGTCCAGCGCGACAACGGCCAGACCACTTATTTTGCCTCCGACATCGCCTACCACATGGAAAAGCTGGAACGCGGCTTTGACCTGGTCATCGACGTATGGGGTGCCGACCACCACGGTTATGTCCCCCGGGTTCGTTCGGCGCTACGCGCACTGGGAGATGACGACAGCAAGCTCGAGGTACTGCTGGTGCAGTTCGCCAACCTCTACCGGGAGGGAGAGAAGGTCCAGATGTCGACCCGCTCCGGTTCATTCGTCACCCTGCGTGAACTGCGCAAGGAGGTAGGCACCGATGCAGCTCGCTTCTTCTATGTCATGCGTAAATGCGAACAACACCTGGACTTCGACCTGGACCTGGCCAAATCACAGTCGGCCGACAATCCCGTCTATTACATCCAGTACGCCCATGCGCGCATCCACAGCGTGATGCGCCAGTTGTCCGAAAAGGGCCATAGCTACGACCAGCCCCTGGGAGAGAGCAACCTCGACCTGTTGAACGAGGCCCACGAAGAAGACCTTATCAACTTCCTTGGCCGCTACCCCGATGTGCTGGAAGGCGCGGCCCTGCATCGCGAACCCCATCAGCTGGTGCACTTCCTGCGCGATCTGGCCAACGCCTTTCATACCTATTACAACGCCCATCAATTCATCGTAGAGGATGACAAGCTGCGGAATGCACGACTAAATCTGTGCCTGGCCACACGCCAGGTACTGGCCAATGGGCTTGGTCTGCTCGGTGTCTCAGCACCGGAAGAGATGTAATGACCCGCGACTATAAAAAGCCCATGCGCAGTAAAAAGCAGAAAAAGGGCCTGCCGGGATGGGTCTGGATGATTGCCGGTCTGGCCATCGGTCTCTTCATTGGCCTGTTGTTCTGGCTTAAGGATCGTCCGGAGCAGGAATCGATCAAGATCGTGCAGGAGGCCAAAAAGGAAATACAGGCCAACAATCAGGCGGTGGAAGAAATCACGCCTCAAAAACCCCGCTTCGATTTTTACACCCTGCTACCCGAACTCGAGGTCATCATCCCCGAGGGGGATTATGAGATCGAAGCCGATGAGGACAAGCCCTTACCTCCACCTAAGCCGGTGAAAAAGGAAGGTTCCTATCGCCTCCAGGCTGGCTCATTCAAGAGTCTTGAAGAGGCCGACCGCCTCAGGGCCCGCCTGGCACTGCTGGGCGTCGAGGCCGACATCCAGACCGTCAGGGTCAATCAGGCGACCTGGCATCGCGTGCGCATCGGCCCCTTTAACAACCTGAATGAGCTCAATTCGGTGCGCAAGCGCCTTGGCAACCACCATATCAAGACCCTGTTGATGAAAAATCAGGGCTAGACCCCGGTTCCATCATCCCCCCATCGCTAAACTTAAGCGACTTCCTGACGATAAGTTAGGAAGACCAGGGGAAATTATTGTATGGACAAGACTTCACTCATCGGCATCTTTTCGGGGCTGCTACTCATCATCATCGCCATCCTGGTGGGAGGTGATATCCATAATTTTGCCAATGTGCCCGGATTGATGATCGTACTGGGCGGCACTGCCGCGGCCACCCTGCTGACCTTTCCCTTTGAAGAAGTGAAGGCGGCCTTTCGTGGTGCCTGGCAGGTCTTCAGCCGATCCAGACAGACCACGGATGACATCATTGCCATGATGCTGCGCCTGGCCAAGATCAGCCGCAACGAAGGCATCGTCCGCATCAGCGAGGTCGAAGTCGACTCGCCCTTCATGCAACGTGCGATCAACCTGGTGTCGGAAGGTTCAGACGAGGAGCTGATTCGTAATATCCTTCGTAACGAGATCGATGCCCTCAAGGTACGTCACTTTGAGGTTCAGGATGTCTTTAAAAAGATGGGCACCTATGCCCCCGCCTTCGGACTGCTGGGCACCCTGATTGGCCTGATCCAGATGCTCTCCACCCTGGATGACCCGGCCTCTATCGGCCCGGCCATGTCGGTGGCCCTGCTCACCACCTTCTATGGCTCACTCTTATCGACCACGATCTTCCTGCCCATAGCGGGCAAGCTCAAGGCCCGCACCCTGACCGAGGTCATGCACCTGGAAATCATCTATGAGGGCGCCATCGCCCTGCTGCAGGACAATAACCAGCTCACCATCTATGAACGCCTTTCATCCTTCGTGCCCGCCTCCAAACGCAAGACCTTTAACAACTTCCGAGCCGAGCAGAACGTACGGGGCAAGGCCGCCGGTGGACGTACCGGACAACGCAGACGCGCATGACCGAGTCGGGAAAAAAGCCGGTAACGGAAGAAGGGCCGAGCGAAACCGAGGCCCCGGTGACACGGATTATTTATCGCACGCCAAGCAAAAACGTCATCGACGAGATCGTAGAAGGCGATGACGGTCGTGCCTGGCTGATGACCTTTACCGACCTCATGATGCTATTGCTGGTTTTTTTCATCCTCCTGTATTCCATGTCGTCACTAAAACTGGAGCGCTTTCGCGAGGCCATGGCCTCCATTCAGTCCGCCCTGGGTAATAAGGATGTGGTCTTTGTCGTCAAGGAGGTGGTGCGCGAGGTACAGACTCCCACCCCCGCAATGACACTGGAAGAGGCCGCAGGCATACGCCCCAGGGACGACAAGGCCCTCAGGGAGATCGAAGAGATCATCCAGGACCAGGATATCGGCCAGTTCGTACGCGTATATAAACAGGGTGAGAAAATCATTATCCAGATCCGTGGTTCCATCCTGTTCCGCTCCAGCCAGGCCCGCCTGAACCCGACTGCGGAACCCGTCTTTGACGAGGTCCTGAAGGTCTTTGAAAAATATCCGGAATACGGTATCAACATACGGGGCCATACCGATAACCGCCCCATCAAGAGCTCAATCTATCCTTCAAACTGGGAACTCTCCACGGCCCGTGCGGCCTCGGTGCTACGCTGGTTTGTCGAGCGGGGCATCGACCCACACCGCATGACGGCCTCGGGCTATGCCGACTATATGCCCATCGCGCCCAATAACACCCCGGAAGATCGTGCCAGAAATCGGCGCGTAGAGTTCGTACTGGAGAAAGAGCTGTAAAAACATCCTGATAGTCTGCAAGAACGCCCCACACAGCAAATACTGAATATTTGCACTATATTATCCTGACGTGTTCACCACTCATGAATGAATCATGATCGCGACATGAATCAACCTGGCCAGGGCTGGCTCCCGAACAACACCAACAAGACTAAAGGGATGTTTCAGAAGAAGATACCAGGCAGAGATTTGTACCAGGCCCTTTTCAACAACCCGGAAGAGGCCATCATCGTTTTCGATGGCTTAGCCATTGTTGATGCGAATCAATGCGCGGTTAATCTGCTGAGTATCAATCGTAACCAGTTGACAGGCCTGAGGCCTTCCGCCATCTCACCCGAACATCAGCCGGATGGCTCCAGCACAGATACAACCCTCGAAAGTAAGATCAAGCTCGCCAGCCAGAATGGTTCAACGCGTTTTGACTGGGTTCTGCAACGCACCAATGGAGAAACCTATGTGGCTGACACCTGGTTAGTCACTGTCAGGCTCAATGATAAAAATCTGGTCTGCGCCATGCTACGGGACATCAGCCAGCAGAAAAAAACCGAGCAGCATCTGCGCAACTCGCTGCAAAAACTCTCCCTGCACGTCATGCAAAGCCCCCTGGCGGTGATCGACTGGGACACACGCTTTCACGTCATTGGATGGAACCCGGCTGCCGAACGTATCTTTGGTTACAGCGAGGAAGAGGCGCTTGGACAACATGCCTCCTTTATCGTACCCGAGATCTACCATGAACTGGTCGATGGCATCATGCGTGATCTGCTGGAAAAACGTGGCGGCACTCGAAGCACCAATGACAACATCACCAAAGACGGTAAGACCATTAGTTGCGAGTGGTACAATACGCCGATCATCGATGCCTCCGGGAATGTTCTGTCCATCTCATCACTGGCCCAGGATATCAGTGACCAGGTTCGCTATATCCATGCACTCCAGCACCAGGCACATCATGATTACCTGACTGGCCTGTACAACCGCAACTGGTTGATAGAGCGACTCGAGACCTGGGTCAGGGACGAAAGCAGGCATTCATTCTGCCTGTACTTCATAGACCTTGACCGTTTCCGAGAAATCAATGACACCCTGGGCCACGATATCGGCGATGAACTGCTGATCACTATAAGCAAGCGTCTCAGTGAGCACATGCATCTGCGCAATTACGAAGTGGCGCGCCTGGGTGGCGATGAATTTGCCGTACTGGCCGAAAAGGGAAACATCGCCGACATCTCACTAAGCATTATGGATACCCTCAATCAACCGGTAGAACTCTCCGGCATGAGCCTGGAAATCCGTGCCGGTATCGGTATTGCCTGTTACCCGCTGCATGGACGGGACCCCACCACCCTGATGCGTTGTGCCGATATCGCCATGTATAACGCCAAGGATACCGCGAGTAATTATGTCACCTACTCCAGGGAAATCGACACCTACTCACCAGAACGGCTAACGCTTATGAGCGAACTAAGCAGCGCTATTCAGGATAACCAGCTTCGACTCTATTTCCAGCCCAAGATTGATATCGCTCGGCAAAAACACGTGGGCTACGAGGCGCTATTGCGGTGGGAACATCCCCAGCGTGGCATGGTATTGCCTGAAGATTTTGTCCCCTATGCCGAGATTACCGAAATGATCCACCCACTCACGGCCTGGGTCATCGACAATGCCCTGCGGCAATGGAAAACATGGCATGAACAGGGGCAGCATTTCAATCTCTCCATCAACCTCTCTACACACAACCTGCTCGATGACCGCCTGCCCCAGCTACTTGCTCAACTACTCAAACGCTATGAGGTCGACCCTACTGCCATCGAGCTGGAAATCACCGAAAGTGCCGTGATGCATCGGCCAGAATACGCCATGACCGTCCTTAAAAAACTACACGACCTGGGTGTACTCCTGTCCATCGATGACTTCGGCACCGGCTACTCCTCCCTGACCTATCTTCGCCAGCTACCCATACACAAACTCAAGATCGACCAGGCCTTTGTGACTGGTATGAACACCAATCATGAAGACCGCATTATCGTTCAATCCACGATAGGACTGGCCCACAACCTGGGGCTCAAGGTCATCGCCGAAGGCGTAGAGAACAAGGCCCTGATGGCCCTGCTGGATGGCCTGGGTTGTGACGAGGCCCAGGGCTATTTTATTGCCCAGCCCCTGCCCATCGAAAAACTGGAACACTGGCAGTATAAGTAGGTAAGTGACTTAACAAAATATTTAAGAATATCGATCAACGCCCTATCACAAACCTACGCTATACTTTTCGCCAACACAAAAAACCAATCAGCCCGATTAGCTAAAGTAGATGAAACACAAGGCCCAATATTGACGTGTTTTATACCGATACTCTCAATATGTATCACCTGTTATTGATCAGGGATAAACAATGAAAAAAATATCTGTTTTTGACTGGGATGATCTGGAACCCCTCGTACCCCAATACGCCCTGGTCGCCGATGTTGACCTGGTCATCATCCGCTGGGAACAGGAAAACGATGCCTCTGTATTGTATGGCCGCTGCCTGCATCGTGGCGCATTAATGGGCGATGGTCATATCGATGGTAACAACCTGATCTGTGGTCTGCATAACTGGGATTACAACTACAAAACCGGTATCAGTTCCTATAATCCCGAAGAGCGCTTGTATAAATTTTCATCCTGGATTGAGGCCGGTAAGGTCTGGGTTGATGAAGATGAGATCAGGGACTGGGCGATCGAGAACCCCCAGCCCTATCATCGCGATGCCTACCAGGGTCTGTATCAGGACTTGCACGGGGCACCTGAAGAACCCTATGTCCAGACTATTCAACATCTTGCTCAACACGGTCTTTCCAGGCTTGGGCATCATGGACGCATTGGTGCCATGGGCGTTCCCCGTCAGCAATTACCTCGATGGGATGACATACAGCTACTGACCGCTCAACTCTATAAAGTCCCTTTGCTGGATGATGCTGCGGTGAATACACAGGTCGTCATCGGGCCCGATGCCAGTAAGCCCTTAACGCTGGAACGCCCCTTATTGGTCTCAGACATGAGTTTTGGCGCGCTTTCGGAAGAGGCCAAGATTGCCCTGGCCAGGGGCGCGGAGCTGGCTGGCACCGGCATTTGTTCCGGGGAAGGCGGCGTCTTACCGGATGAGCAGAATGCCAATTCACGCTATTTTTATGAATTAGCCTCAGGTCGTTTCGGCTACTCCATGGAAAAGGTGCAAAACAGCCAGGCATTTCATTTTAAATGTGGCCAGGGGGCAAAGACCGGAACCGGAGGCCATCTGCCCGGCAATAAGGTCAAAGGCAATATAGCGAGGGTGCGCGGGTTGTCTGAGGGTGAACCGGCGGTTTCCCCCGCACGCTTTCCGGACTGGGATGATATTGATGACTACCGGCAATTCGCGCAAGAGGTACGGGAAGCCACGGGCGGCATTCCGATAGGCGTAAAACTGTCCGCCCAACATATAGAAAGAGACATAGAGGCCGCACTACAGATTGGCGTGGACTATATCATCCTGGATGGACGTGGTGGTGGCACCGGAGCCGCCCCTTTATTGTTCAGAGATCATATCTCCGTACCCACCATACCCGCATTAGCAAGGGCACGTCGCTATCTGGACAAAAACGCAGGCAGAAAAGTCTCCCTGATTATTACCGGCGGCCTGCGCGTTCCCGAGGACTTCATCAAGGCCCTGGCCCTGGGCGCGGATGCCATCGCCGTCTCCAATTCGGCCATACAGGCCATTGGTTGCCTGGGCATGCGCGCCTGCCATACCAATAACTGTCCTGTAGGCATCGCCACTCAGCAACCGCATCTGCGTCAACGCCTGCAGATCGACAAGGGCGCGCAGCAA
>JANTGN010000116.1 GCA_024762895.1 Thiotrichales bacterium | reverse complement strand
ACCGTCATTTCCTGGACCTTCATACCCTGTCGATTAACGAAAAAGATCTTGCCACTGATCATGCTGCGCCAGGATAACTTGATGCGACTGACCTGACTCTCTTCATTTGTCAATTCCAGCCAGGTGCCATCTTCCATCTCTCTGGCCTGCTCAACAAAATCATCGACCTCAGGGGCCACGGCATCTTCCGGTGAACCCAGGGTGATTTCCTCGGCTACCTGGAAGCGTCCCTCATCAATCATATTGTTAATTTCGCTGATCTTACGCTGCAGGAAATTAGCACTATCCATGGGCTCAGCTTCCACGGCAGGAGCTGGCTCAACCGCTTCTACCTCAGCCTCATTATCGATGGGCTGATCTTTTGGACCCCTTAGTCCTACATCAAGGTCCACTGATCCGCTAGAGACGACCTCAGTCGCAGCCGCCTCCGCAGGCTGTTGATCTTTCACGGTCGTCGCTTTCTGTTCATCCGCCATCAGATCTTCGGCAACCAGTTCCTGCAACACGGACTGTGTCAGACTGGCATGCCTGGCTGACAGGACTTCAAAAAAGACCTTTTGCTCCTCTTCGCCATAGGACATCCGTCGCATGCCCTCTTTAAGTGAACGGATCAGTGCCGGAAGGGTAATCGATAATTCCTGCCGCTCGATCTGTGTGGGCTTGGGTTTCAGGCTCCATACCAGGGTTACTGCTATGTTAAGGACCTTTTTCCAGATATCGGAATCACTACCATTACGCATGAAGAGGATGATGAGCAGATCCTTCCAGGTCGTTCTGAGGAAATGGGACACCTCATCGGGTACTTCACTGCCATCCAGAACCTGCTCTATGGCCTGTTTGGATACAGCCTTTGCAATAATCAGATTTTCCTTACCCTGGTCAACCTTGGCTGCCTGTTCTTCTTTTTGCTCAGCCTTTTCTTTGCGGTCTTCCAGGAAGGCCTCAAAATCCACCAGGGCATGTTCAAAGACATCAATATCGTCTTCAAACTCATCAACGACACGGTTGATGATTTCATCCATTCGATCGAGCAGGGCCTGCTGTTCTTCGTTAGTCTCCTCTACCCAGCCATCAGCCGACTGCGCAAGGGTATTCAGCAGTTTCCGGGCTGGATTATTCTTACGTGCAAACAGATCCTTATCCAGGATCGCTACCTTGATCATAGGGATCTGCAGGCGACCAATAAGAACCTTGACGGTATCCGGCAGGGACTTGTCATCGAAGATGAAATCAAACAGCATCGATACGATATCTATCGTTGTCTGCTCAATAGGATTCACGCCCTGTATGGCCACTCCACGGATCTCGCTCACCGTATCCATGATGTTGGTTCTCAGGGCCTCGGGGCTCAGTCCTTCTGCAGGGGCCGGCTGATGCTGGAGCGTCGACAGGGCAGAAAGCACATCCGGTGTCGCGGCTACGACACCACCACTAACACCCGATGGCCAGGGGCCACTACCGATACCAGCCCCACCACCCATAGGACCGCCGGGCATGGGCCAGGTGCCTGAGCCCTGGGCCACACCCTGTGTGACAGCCTGTTGTAGCATGGCAAAAAACTCATTGCCATCCTGCGCCTCACCATCGGCAGTATCACCTCCCGCCTTGGAGGATGAAGGTGGCATGGGTGGCCGTCGGAAATGACCGGTTTGTATATTCTGTTGTGGCTGCAGATCGGGTAAGAGTTTTTTCTCAATCAGATAATTGTTGATATCGGCATAGAGTTCACCCAGATCCGACAAAACGTATTTATCAAAGAACTTGAAGATAATGAGCTCTATGGCCACGGATTGATTCAGGGTTCCAACAGCATCTCGGTAGGCCTGCGCCAGCACCCCGGGATCCAGGGGGATCACATCCTCCGGCAGATCTTTTCTTGCAGTCAGAGATTCAAGACGACGCCTGATGGCATAGAGTGGATCGCTAAACAGGGCCCGTGCCTTTTTTGACATACCCTCTATCGCGAGGTCCTGCTCCAGGGAATCATTCTCGACCAGCGATAACTCCATGGTCTCGCCACTATGCTCCTTGGCCTTCTCCTTCTCTTTGAAACCACCGGTAAGAAAATCCCCAAAACCATCGGCAATGTATTTGCGAAACCGCTCTTCCACGTCATCACGCTGAAGACGTAACTGCCGCATGGCATCAAAAAATTCGGTTTGTTCGGCACTACTTTCCGCCTGCTCAGCACGTCGAAACATACTGTCATCGATGTTTTCCATCATCAGATGTAGACGCTCATCCAGGAACTTGTTTAATCGTGAACGACACTGTCCCAGAATCTGGGATGGCATACCAAACTGGGTGGTAACAACATTATCGGGATTAGAGGCCATAATTATTTTCTGAGGACAATCGATCCATAATTTTTTAATCTGATGATAGACTCTATGTGTATTAACCCCGCAATTTCTGCGATGAAGTACGCTTTTTCAGGGGTTAAGATTCATAAAAATACAAACCATACAGGCCAGGAACCCAAAAACATGGACCAAAGACCAAGTCTTGAAACACTTATAGCCAGCGTTACCGATCTTGTGTCACCACCCGAGGTTCACCTGCGTTTGCACGAAGTCATTGAATCACCGACCTCCACTTCCGATTCGATTGCACAGATTATTATGCAGGATCCCAACCTGAGCGCGCGCATACTCAAGATTACCAACAGCGCCTATTACGGAAAGCGCAAAATAGAGACCGTCTCGCGTGCCATCACCCTCATCGGCACGCGAGAGCTCTATAACATTGCCCTGGCCATCAATGCCATGAAGGTGTTCGAGAAAATACCTTCTGAACTAGTCAATGTCTCGGTCTTCTGGCGTCATAGTATTTACACCGCAATCATCGCACGGTTACTCGCCCGTCGCTGTCGCATCCTGCACCCTGAACGCCTGTTTGTTGCCGGACTGTTACACGATATCGGCTGCCTGGTTCTGTATAGCAACTTCCCTGAAGAATCACGTGATGCCCTGCTGATTGCCAATGGCGATGAAGATATCCTGGCGCAACAGGAAGAAGAACTGATTGGATATGATCATGCGATGGTCGGTGGCGAACTCCTCAAACTGTGGCGGCTACCCGAGACCATTGCCCAGGCCGTCAGCAGCCACCATGATCTGAGCCGCGCAGAGCCCGACTCGATTGAAGCGACCATTGTGTTCATTGCGAATGCCCTGGCGAATCGCACCGAAGAAGGCAGCTTCAGCGAATTCGGCTCTTACGCCACTAATATTGAACCCGAGGTCTGGGCACGGATTGGATTAAGCGAAGACGTGGTTGAAGAGCTGTGGGACTCGGTCTATGAACAATTTGCAGAAACCGCCCAGATACTTCTGCCTGCATCGCGGTAAATGAAGGAATGACCTTCAATTGACGAGGGTCAAATAAGGTGGACATGCACTGGACAAATTGAACTCCAGGAGTTTCCACAATCCCCTATAAGCGTTATCGTTAACGCAGGTCTTATCAAATTCAGGAGTATTCAATGACCGACCATGACAAGCAGGACAAGCTGATCGGTGGTTACGATCAAATGCTCAAACGCATCCGTGACTGGGTTCAGGATATTGAGGACACGACCGTGCCTGCCATCGAAAAGGCAATAGATGCCGCACGTGAAAAAGCCACCGAACTCAACGAACTCACCCGCGAAGAAGCCGAGCAGGTCGGCCAGTATGTACAAAGAGATTTGTTGCATCTGGGAGAACACCTGGATCAGGATAATCAGGATCTGAAATCCTGGTTTCAGATGGATATGGAACTGATTGAAGACGAACTGACCGACATCTTTTCCTCAGTGGCTGATCCCACTACCCTCGAGCTGCTTAAACTCAAGGAACTGGCCAAGTTATCGGATTACTGGAAAACAGGTGAAGTGACCGGGCCGGGGGTATTGCAATGCACAGAGTGTGGTGAACAATTACATTTCCATAAAACTGCGCATATACCACCCTGTCCCAAGTGCCGGGGAACCTTATTTAAACGGGTAAGCGGTTCGAATCAGGTCTGATGAGGCATGCGGGAGGGCTACCTTCACACAAACGGTGGCCCGTTTTTGACTGATAGCCAACAGGCATAAGGCCACACCAACTGGCTCACCTGCTCCTGCGATATAGCCAGACAGAAGTCAGAATCAGTAACAACAACAGTAGTACGACAGGATAGTTTCGATACCGGGCAAAGGGTGTCATGCCCTGCAATGGTTGTACGGTCTCGGTCAGTACATGCGTTTCAAACTGAGGAGACACACTACTGAGTTCACCACGTGCATCGATGAAGGCCGAGATACCGGTATTGGTCGCGCGCACCAGGGGGCGCTCCAGTTCTGCCGCGCGCATCCTGGAGATCTGCAGATGTTGATGGGGGGCCAGGCTATCGCCAAACCAGGCATCATTACTCAGATTCACCAGGATGCCTGACTCCGGCATGGCATCGGCAATCTCTTCACCATAGGCATCTTCATAACAGATCGAAAGCCCCAGCGTCGTCCCTGCGGCATGAATCAGGGGCTTCCCATTCCCGGTCAGCAGATCCGACATGGGGATGTCCAGATATCCCTCCATCCAGCCCAACAGGGCACGCCCGGGGATGTATTCGCCAAAGATCACCAGTCGTCGCTTACGATACACCTCGGGCTCAGGACCGAGCTTGACTACCGAGTTGTAGGCCCCTTCGCGCAGAAAGTCGTAGATAAAGATACCTAGTAAAAGCTCTGTTTGGTTCAGACGCGCCTCTCGCTCCAGCGGTTGCAGGTAATCGTCCAGCACCATGGACAGGTAATCGGGGACAGCCGTCTCTGGCCAGATAATCAGATCGCTATCCCAGTGCTCCCGGGTCAGGCGTCGATAGAGATCCAGGGTAGGTTGCCTTTGTTCGGGTAGCCACTTGATCTCCTGGGGGACATTACCCTGAACAATACTGATCTTTCTGGGCTCGCCCGCTGCCCGGGTCCAGCTTACATGTCCCAGCCCCCAGGAAACCAGCAGCACCACGGCCGTGGCCGCCAGTGTCACTGGCCAGTGCCGAGGTCGCATCAGGGTATAGGACAACATCCCTGCCAGCAGTGCCATCACCAGGCTCACCGCATACACACCTGCCAATGGCGCCCAGGCCACCAGCCAGGTATCGACCAGACCATGTCCCAGCAATAACCAGGGAAAGCCTGTCAGCATCCAGCCTCGCAGCCACTCAAAAAAAACCCAGGCAACAGGAAACAATAGCAGCAGCATCCAGGGCCGCGCCTGATTGAACAATCGCCGCAGCAACCAGGACATGCTGGCCGGATAGACGATGGACAAGGCCATGACAAACAACAGAGTCAGAAACGCGGCCACTGGCTGAATGGCATGTCCGAAAAGATGGATGCTGTTATAGACCCAGCTTATCCCCGCCCCGAACAGGCCCAGGCCAAACAACCAGCCGCGCCATAACGCCTGCCATGGTGTGGCGCGATAAATTACCAGAAAGAAAAAAGCCAGTGTCAGGATGGGTACAGGGTAGAGGTCAAAAGGGGACAGCCCCAGCACCTGTAACCCACCTGCCAGAATCAGGGCAAGCTCAAGCAGCCTGGGGTGTCGTTCGAACCAGGCATAAAATGACACCAGCAGGGGGTTCATACGCCCTCGGTTTCTTCCTCATCCCGTGGCAGGACATGCATCTCTAACAGACCGATGCGCCGATTATTCGCATGCAGTACCTTAAATCGAAACTGATCGACCGTGACGACCTCATCCCGCTTCGGCAGATGTCCAAAGGCATGCATCACCAGACCACCCACGGTATCAAAATCTTCATCGCTGTATTCCGTGTCAAAGGTGGAATTGAATTCATCGATGGAGGTCAGCGCCTTCACCGTGTAACGATCATCGGAGTGCTTGAGAATGCTATACGCCTCTTCATAGATGTCGTGCTCATCATCGATCTCACCCACGATCTGTTCCAGGACATCCTCGATGGTCACCAGTCCCGCAACCCCTCCGTACTCATCAACCACGATGGCCATGTGGTTACGACTGTGGCGGAACTCCTTGAGCAGGACATTCAGGCGCTTGCTTTCTGGAATAAAAATAGGCGGACGCAATATATCCTGCAGATCCAGCGCCTCCTGATCATTAATGGCACAGTATCTCAAGAGATCTTTCGCCAGCAGGATGCCGACGACCGAATCGCGGCTATCGTCGATGACCGGAAAGCGGGAATGGCCGGAACGGGTCACCGTGGCCAGCATATCTTCCAGGCTACTGGAACGCTGCACCACCACCATGGTGGACCGCGGGATCATGATATCGCGCACCTGCATCTCGGCGACCTGAAAAACGCCTTCGATCATGGACAGGGCCTCTGCATCCAGAAGCTCTTTTTCCTTGGCTGCGCGGAGTATGTGTAGAATGTGATCGCGATTCCGAGGCTCACCTGTCAAGGCCTGGCCAAGTCTGTCTATCCAGCTTAGCCCCCCGGAACCGCTACTCGATCGGTCTTCGTTCATGTGTTGATTTCGGCAGGAACTGCCGTTTACACCTCATCCTGGTATGGGTCGGGATAGCCTAACCGAGCCATAATGGCCTTTTCAAGGTTTTCCATTTCATCGGCTTCGCCCTGTTCAGTGTGATCATAGCCCTGTAGATGCAATACACCATGCACCACCATATGTGCCCAGTGGCTTTCCGGGGTCTTGCCCTGCTCCACCGCCTCGCGTTCAACCACGGGCGCGCAGATCACCAGGTCACCCAGATAATCAATGGGCACCCCTTCTGGGGCCTCAAAGGGAAAGGATAATACGTTCGTCGCATAGTCCCTGTCGCGAAACTGATGATTCAGGCTCCTGCCCTCTTCCTCATCGACGATACGTATCGCCAGTTCGTTCGGGGCGCCTTCTTCCAATGCCGCTGCTACCCATTGTTCGAACTGGTCCCGGGCAGGGACAGCTCGAACAGCATCGGTAAGCTGCAGATCAAGCTCTGGCTCACTCACGGATTATCACTATCCTTTTCATAGGCCGTAACGATACGCTGCACCAGGGGATGACGTACGACATCTCGTGCAGTAAAGAAACTAAAGGCCACACCCTCAACGTCCTTTAGCACCTCGATTGCATGCCGGAGGCCCGACTGCCGTCCCTGAGGCAGATCCGACTGGGTCACATCACCGGTCACCACTGCTCGTGACCCAAAACCGATACGGGTCAGGAACATCTTCATCTGCTCGATGGTGGTATTCTGCGCCTCGTCCATGATTATGAACGATTCATTCAGGGTGCGCCCCCGCATAAAGGCCAGCGGCGCCACCTCAATCACGTTACGCTCGATCAGTTTCTCCACCTTGTCAAAACCCAGCATTTCATACAGGGCGTCATACATGGGACGAAGATAGGGATCGATCTTCTGCGCCATATCTCCCGGCAAAAAGCCCAGTCGTTCTCCCGCCTCGACGGCGGGACGTACCAGCAAGAGGCGCCTCACCTCTCCCGACTCCAGGGCCTGCACGGCACTGGCCACGGCCAGGTAGGTCTTGCCGGTACCGGCCGGTCCGATGCCAAAGGTCAGATCATACTGGCTGATATGGCTCAGATAACCGGCCTGGTTGGGGCCTCTGCCCCGTATCATGCCACGCCGGGTACGCACCTCGACGCCGTCGACCTCTTCATCGCCGATCCTGGCCTCCACCCCGGACTGCTGTAAAAAGAGGTGCACCCTGGCCGGTTCCAGGATCTCATGCTCGGTATCTCGATAGAGATCCTTCAGGGTTTCAATCGTTGCCTGGGCCGAGTCATGCTCACCGATAACCGTGAAATGATTACCCCGATTATTGATCTCCACACCCAGGCGCTTTTCCAGCAGGCGCAGGTGTTCATCGAACTGGCCACAGAGATTGGCCAGGCGTTGGTTATCATGAGGTTCCAGCACCACGCTCAGGCTATCGGGATGAGTACTCATTCGGCGATCAGCCCTCGGCCTGCTGTAATGG
>JANTGN010000115.1 GCA_024762895.1 Thiotrichales bacterium | reverse complement strand
CCATGTCCCGCGTGATCATGATGCAGGGTGGCCATGAAGCGATGCTGTGATTCAAAGGGTATGGCATCGGTACGAGGAAACTGGTGTTGACAGAGGCTCTGGTCCAGTCCCGCCTTCAGGGCCAGGGTCACCAGTGCGCCTTCGGTCGGGTCGCCATGCATCTGCCATTGGCCATCGGTCTCAGTCAGGGTGGCGTCATTACAAAGTAGTGCTGCCTGGGCTATCTCTCTTAATAGGGGGGTGTCTTCGGGTCTGACATTCTGGCCATCGAGGTTAAAGTCACCATGTGGATCATAACCAACCCCGCTGACTTCACAGATACCGGCGCAAGTGGCCAGGGTCTGAACGGTCATTTCGTTGCGCGTCAGGGTGCCGGTCTTGTCAGAACAGATCACCGTGACGGAGCCCAGGGTCTCGACGGCGGGTAGTCGACGAATAATGGCGTTCTTCTTCGCCATTTTCTGAACCCCGATTGCCAGTGTAATGGTCATGATGGCGGGCAGGCCTTCCGGAATGCCGGCTACCGCCAGACCCACCGCAGCGAGGAACATATCGTTGAGGCCGAAGTTGTGAACCATGATCCCGAAGGCGAAGGTGAGTATCGCGATCACGCCGATGGCAATTGTGAGCCACCTGGCGAAGATGGCCATCTGCTTCAGTAGTGGTGTGGTCAGCACCTGTACTTGCCGAAGCATGCCGCTAATGCGACCGATCTCGGTCTGATCACCGGTGGCGACCACGACCCCCTGGCCCTGGCCATAGGTCACCAGTGTGCCGGAGTAGGCCAGGCATTTACGGTCACCTATGCTCGCGTTTTCGGCGGTCACCTGAATATTTTTTTCCACCGGTACGGATTCTCCCGTGAGCATGGCCTCCTCGATACGGAGTTCTCGTAATGTAAACAGACGACAATCAGCGGGTACCTTGTCTCCGGATTGCAGCAGAACGACATCCCCGGGAACCAGTTGCTCGGCCGGAAGGCTGATGAACTTGCCGTCGCGCTTGACCATGGCCTGATGCGACAGCATGTTACGGATTGCATCCAGTGCCCTTTCTGCCTTGCCTTCCTGGATAAAGCCAATAATGGCATTGATGACGACGACCCCGAGGATGACGCCACTATCTACCCAGTGACCCAGCAGCGCCGTGACCAGGCCGGCCACTAATAAGACGTAGATCAGAACGTTGTGAAACTGCTCTAAGAATCGGACTAGCTGAGATTTTTTCTTGGCCGGCCTGAGGCGATTGGGGCCATATTTGGACAGTCTTTCATTGGCTTCAGTGCTTGGTAAGCCTTCGGGGTTAGCGCTCAGGCGTTCAAAGACCTCATCAGGTGTCAGGCTGTGCCAGAGGCTGTCCTGAGATAAGGCGACTTTGTCGTTGTTCACGATGGGTTTCCCCGAGAATGGGTATTAAAAATCGGCTTCTTTAATTATAGGGTTTTTGGAGGCTTTTTATGAATGGCGCACCCGAGAGGATGATTTGCTGCGCTCATGCTTCGGGCCTGCGGCCCGCGTCGAAGCGTCATTGCTATTGTCAGAGGTTCGAATCCAGGTGGCTTCGACTAGATTGCAAGCGAAGGGTAAATCTGGGGATTCTTCTGGATTTATATGGCGCGCCCGAGAGGATTCGAACCTCTGACCTCTGCCTCCGGAGGGCAGCGCTCTATCCAGCTGAGCCACGGGCGCATGTAAGCAATTGATTTTACCTCTATTCCTTACGCCTGGGAAAGGTCTGGTGTGAGGGAGGTACTTTAAGGGGCGATAGCTTACCCTTAGCGTCTCCCTGAGTCCATCAATCAGCCGGGGAAATGATGGGTGACTAAAGGTTGTTCCTCAGCATCAATTCTTCCGGGTAGGGATTCATATAGTACTGCTGTTCAATGTAGGGTTGAGGGCTGCGACGCAGATGGTGTTTCAGCAGGGTAACCGGAACGATCAGGGGAACCTGGCCCTGGCGATATTTATCCAGGATATCCAGCATTTCCTGTTTATCATCAGCGGTCAGGGCCTCCTTGATAAACCCCATCACATGCATCAGTACATTAGTATGTCGTTTGCGTGTTGCCGGGCGCTTCATACCCTGCATCAGTTTTTCCAGGTACTGAGCGGCAATCGACTCAATATTATCGGCCCTGGCTTCTGCTACCAGGGGGCCTAGTTCACGGTAGATGGTCTCGTTATGGGCCAGGAGGTTGAACTTGTGGCGGCTATGGAAATCCATCAGTCCGCCTACTGTCAGGCCCTCCCGGATAGTTTTCTGCCAGCGGTAATAAACAAACACGCGTTCGATGAAATTTTCCCTTAGTACCGGGTCCATGAGGCGTCCTTCCTCTTCGATGGGTAGCGAGGGGTGGGCACTCTTAAGGTGATGTGCAAACAGGCCACTACCATTTTTCTCAGGGTGTCCCTTTTCGTTATAAATACGGACTCGTTCCATGCCGCAGCTTGGGGAGTCTTTTTTGAGGATATAACCCGCGATGTCGTCCATGCGGCTGGCGGCCTGGATGCTGAAACGATTCATCGCGTCTGTCACGTCCAGTTCGGGATCTTTGCTGCCGACCAGGCGTATCTCCCCATTGTCCCTGACCAGTCGAATAGTCGGGCGAGGAACGCTCATGCCAATGGCCATTTCAGGACACAGGGGCCTGAATTCGAAATACCTGGAGAGTGTATTGATGATATAGCCATTGCGTTTATGGCCCCCGTCATGTCGAACCTCCTGGCCCAGCAGACAGCTGCTGATACCGATCTGTATTTTGCTCATAGCGATGGATGCTTTTCCGGTTAAAAGAGTATGGACTCGATCTTTTTGACCATTTTGCCATTTTTGGGTGAGGTGAAGCTGCCGTAGCTGCCTACCAGGTTGCCCTCCCGATCAATCAGATATTTATGGAAGTTCCATTGGGGATACTCGCCGGCGGCCTCTCCAAGTTCACGGAATAAGGGGTCTGCATTCCGGCGGGTTACTCGCGATTTCTGAAACATGGGGAATTGGACGCCATAAGTAGTCCGACAGAAATCCTGGATCTGTTTTTCGGTACCGGGTTCCTGGTTGGCGAAGTCGTTAGAGGGAAACCCCAGAACGACGAGTCCATCTTCCCGGTGTTTTTCATAGAGTGCCTCCAGTCCTTCGTACTGACCGGTAAAGGCGCATTTACTGGCGGTGTTGACGACCAGAATCACCTTGCCGTTGTATTCCTTATCCATTTGAACGACACGGTCATCATTCAGGCTGCGTAGCTCAAAGTTGAGTTTGACGGGGTGTTTCATTTCTCCCGATAGCGCCGGTAAAGCCACCAGTGTTATTGCGGTCATCCAGATTAGTTGTTTCATCATTGAGCCCTCCTGGGGTCAGCATGTGTCTGGGGGTAAATTATCATATGTATAAATATCGTATAGATAATATACCAATAAAATGGCTTAAAAAGGTCAACTTTAAGAAAATAAAACAAAATGCTTGACGGGTTTGTATAAGTATTCTATAAATGTGTACAAGTTTAGTACAGGCAGAGGTTGTTATGGCGGTACAGGCAGGTAACGGCAAGCTATTTCCTATCGGCGCGGTCTCCGAGCTGACGGGGGTAAATAGTGTGACCCTGCGTGCCTGGGAGCGCCGTTATGGCCTGATTACCCCGGAGCGCACACCTAGTGGTCATCGTTTATATAGCGAATCCGATGTTCGATTAATCGAACAGGTCCTTGAGCAGCTGGGCAGGGGGGTGACCATTAGTAGTGTCGCCAGGCAGTTGCACGCCGTTGAGATGAGCATTGAGGATGAGGCCGCGGGTGATGCCTGGTATGAGTATCGGCACTCCATGATCGAGGCCATATCGCGCTTTGACGAGTCGGTCCTGGATGCTACCTATAACGAGGCGATGTCCCTGTACCCCGTGGATATCGTCACCAGCCGTCTGGTCGTGCCCTTGTTGCAGGAGCTGGGTGAACGCTGGAGTGCGGGGCTGGAAGGTGGTATTGCCGAGGAGCATTTCTTCAGTGTCTTCATGCGTAATAAGCTGGGTGCCCGGTTCCATCATCGCAATGCCAACAACAACGGGCCGGTCATCGCTGCCGCCTGTCTGCCTGGTGAATATCACGAGTTTGGACTCCTGTTGTTTGCCCTGTCTGCCCACGCAAGGGGTTATCGCCTGATTCTTCTGGGTGCGGATATGCCCCTGCATGAGTTGCCTCTGGTGATCGCTCGCACACGTGTCGATGGCATCGTGCTGTCTGGCTCCGTTAATGCCCATTGTATGGAAGTCGCTATGCAGATAACCGGGCTGACCCAGACGGTCGAAGTGCCGGTGTTCATTGGCGGCGAGGTCGCCGGAAAATGTCGTGAAGTCATTGAGGATACCGGTGGTATTCCTGTAGGTCCCGATCTGGTCAGTGGTATTCAGGTCATACGTCGTGCGCTGCCTCCTCGTAAGGGTGGCAATTCAACCCGGGAGGAAATATGAAAAAACAGCTCGCCCATGAACTGAGTGAAAACGGTCTGGTGCCGGATACGCTGATTCGCCATGGTATCCGTCGCCTGCTAAAACAGCGACTTGTTGATATCAAATCGGATGATAACGAACAGCTTGCAAAGGATCAGGCGTCATTCATTAAACAAATGCTGCTGGCCAATATTGCGGAGGTCCCGCAGAAGGCTAATGAACAACATTATGAAGTGCCCACAGAGTTCTATCGTCCAATTCTTGGTAGCCAGTTTAAATACAGTTGTGGTTACTGGCCTGAGGGTGTGGAGCATCTCAGTGAGGCCGAGGCCGCAGCCCTGGCAGTAAGCTGTCAACGTGCGAATCTGAAAGATGGTCAGGACATTCTTGAGCTGGGCTGTGGCTGGGGATCAATGACGCTATGGATGGGTAGGCACTACCCCAATAGCACCATCACTGCGGTTTCAAATTCCAGTACGCAGGGTCAGTTTATACGCGAACAGGCGCGTGAGTCGGGTCTTGAAAATATCCAGGTCATTACAGCCGATATGAATGACTTTATGACTGAGGGTCGGTTTGATCGTGTGATCTCGATTGAGATGTTTGAGCATATGCGCAACTGGCCAAGGCTGTTTCAGCGTATCAGTCAATGGCTGAGGCCTGATGGTGAATTTTTTATGCATATCTTTGTGCACAGAAGCACGCCCTATCTGTTCGAAGATAAAGAGGCCAGTGACTGGATGAGTCGGCACTTTTTCTCAGGCGGCATGATGCCCAGTACCGATCTGCCACTATTTTTTCAGGATGACCTGAGGCTGGAAAAACGTTGGCAATGGGATGGTCGCCATTATGAGAAAACCGCTAATGCCTGGCTGGTGAATATGGATGAAAACAGACAGAAACTCTGGCCCATTCTTGAGCAGACCTACGGTAAGGACTTTGCAGGTATCTGGTGGATGCGCTGGCGTATGTTCTTCATGGCCTGTGCCGAACTCTTTGGATATAACCAGGGCCAGGAATGGTTCGTCAGTCATTACCGGTTTAGTAACCGGAGGGAAGGGTAATCCCATGGCGGTCATTCTGATCAACTATGTGGTATTTCAAATTGCCTGGATGGCCGTCGTCCTGTCTGGTAGCGGTAGCTGGCACTGGCTCGGAACGGCACTGGTGATCGGGATTGTTGCGATTCATCTCTCTCGTGCCAGCCAGCCGCGGGACGAATTGATTCTGATTCTTGCAGCACTACTCATTGGGGCGGCCTGGGATAGCCTCCTGGTCTGGAGTGGTCTGCTCAGTTATGCAAACGGGGTCTTTCATAGTGACTTAGCACCGCACTGGATTGTTGCAATGTGGGCCCTGTTTGCAACCACCTTAAATATCTCACTTCGCTGGCTCAAGGGACGCTGGGTGCTTGCAGTGATCTTTGGAGCGGTCGGTGGACCACTGGCTTATTACGCGGGATATCGACTGGGGGCGGTAGAAATGGTGAATACCGTTGAGGCCCTGTTGGCGCTGGCCGTCGGCTGGGCCGTACTAATGCCACTCCTTATGATGCTGTCACAGCGTTTTAATGGTTTTACACACCTTGAGGCTAGGTAAGGAGAGGCTTATGTGGATGACATATTTTGAGACGCTGAGCCTGATCCTGATCATGGGTATTATTACCTGGTTGTATAGCCTGGTTCGACGGGACGTTAGTATCGTCGATAGCCTCTGGTCCCTGATGTTTCTGGCGGCGGCAATCTTCTTTGTCTGGAATAGCCCTGGAGTCAATCTTTTTAATGGGGTGGTCTTGGCCCTGGTGATCGTTTGGGCACTGAGACTTTCAATCCATCTTACCGTGCGCAACTGGGGTGAGCCTGAGGATCGGCGTTACCAGGAAATACGGCGTAACAACGAACCCTATTTTTCTATTAAGAGTCTGTACATCATCTTTGGTTTGCAGGGCTTGCTGGCCTGGATAATTTCTATTCCCTTGTTGTTTTCGTTAACGCTAAGAACCTCGTTTCACTGGCTGGATTTGTTCGCCATCATGCTGTGGCTGGCGGGTTTTATCTTCGAGTCGGTGTCCGATTACCAGTTACTGCGATTTAAACGAAATGAGAAAAATCACGGCAAGGTGCTGGATACCGGTCTGTGGCGCTACTCGCGCCATCCCAATTACTTCGGTGAGTTCTGCATCTGGTGGGGCTTTTTCTTGCTGGCCGTACCCGCGGGTGGCTGGTGGACGATCTATGCCCCAGTACTGATGAGCTTCCTGTTACTTAAGGTATCTGGCGTGGTGTTGATGGAAAAGGATATAGGCAGCCGACGGCCTGAATACCGGGATTATATCGAGCGTACCAATGCCTTTTTCCCGGGTCGCCCAAAACAGTCAATGCATCTGGTGATGGAGGAGCAGTCATGAACGGTATTTTCAGGTATGTACTGATGAGCGTTTCACTCTTCGCTGTTCTGTTGATGGCAGGTATGTCCTTTGAGGCGCAGGCCAATACCGACAGGGAGTGGCAGTTCCGAGTCTTTCTGGATGATCGTGAAATCGGTTATCACAAGGTTCGTTTGACGCCTGAAGAGGGCGGAAGGCGCGTCAATGTCGAAGCAAATTTCAAGGTAAAGGTACTCTTTATCACTGCTTATCGATATGAGCACCAGACAGAGGAATTCTGGAAGGGATCCTGTCTGGCCAATATCAATTCGCGTACCGATGATAATGGGAAGGATCTTTTTATACAGTCAAAACCAGGTGCGAATGAATTCGTCGTCGAAACTCACGATGGCCCACAGGCGCTGGAAGGCTGTATACGAAGTTTTGCCTACTGGGATCCAGAGCTTCTCAAGGCCAGTCGCTTGTTGAATACACAGACCGGAGAGTATCAGGCGGTGGAAGTGGTGGAGCTGGGTGAAAGTCCAATTGAGATTGATGGTGAATTAGTTGAAGCCCTGCAGTATCGCATACTGATCGAGGATCGCAGTATCGACCTGTGGTACACACCAGAGATGGACTGGCTAGCGCTGCAGAGCGTGACAGACGGTGGTTATCGTATTCGTTATCTACCTGCCAGGGAGGTGTTGTGATGAAGAGGATACTCAAGGTGATCTCTTCGGCTGGTTTGTTATCTCTGCTGGCTGGATGCAGTAGCCATCCACCCATGAAGACGGTTGATTATGTAGACCTGGAACGATTTATGGGCGACTGGTATGTGATCGCCAACATTCCTACCTCGATCGAAAAAAATGCCCATAACGCGGTGGAAACCTATGCCCTGAATGATGATGGTACGGTCGCTACTACCTTTACCTTTCGTGAAGGTGGATTTGATGGTGAGCTGAAAAAGTATCAGCCCAAGGGCTTTATTAAGGATACGCAGACCAACGCCCTGTGGGGTATGCAGTTTGTCTGGCCGGTCAAGGCGGACTATCGCATTGTGTATCTGGACAGTGAATATAGCCAAACCATTATTGGCCGTCAGGCGCGTGACTATGTGTGGCTCATGACTCGTAGCCCTACGATTTCCGAATCCGATTATCGGTCCCTTATTCAGGTTATTCAGGATCTGGGTTATGACAC
>JANTGN010000114.1 GCA_024762895.1 Thiotrichales bacterium | reverse complement strand
GGGATAGGCGCACGGCTAAAGTAAAGGGCATAGCCTGCATGATCACGAACGACCTTGACGGTGTGTGGATCATAGAGCTGGCTGGCCGAGGTGATCGGTGTGCACAGAGTGGCTATGCCTGCATCCGGATGTTCATCCAGTCCCCTGGCGGCCTGTTTCAGAATGGATTGAGGTGTGAGGGGTTCATCACCCTGTAGATTCACGATAATGGCTTCGTCGGACCAGTTTCTGATATCAGCCAGTTCAGCCAGACGATCGCTACCGGAGTGATGTTCACTCGAGGTCATACAGACATTGGCGCCAAAGGACTCGGCCGCCTCGAATATGCGCTGATCATCGGTAGCGATCACCACCTCCTCGGCACCACTGAGCAGGGCACGTTCATAGACATGCTGAATCATAGGCTTGCCGGCAAGCTCGATCAGCGGTTTGCCTGGTAATCGTGAAGAGGCGTATCGAGCCGGTATGGCGACTTTAAAAGCAGTCACCTGCTAGTCCTGGTATTTTTCCAGTTCTTCATCTTTGAGCTGACGAGCCTCCTCTTCCAGCATCACGGGGATATCGTCACGAATCGGATAGGCCAGTTTGGCGGATCTGGAGATCAGCTCCTGGGCATCTTTATCGTAGATCAGAGGGCCCTTGGTGACGGGGCAGACCAGGATATCCAGCAGTCGTTTATCCAGCATGTGTACTCCTTAAACGTGTCATGAGTTGTTCGGCAAAGGCGCGATCCGGAACCGCTGTAACGGGCAGAAACCAGGAATGATCAGGCGCAAAGGCCCGGCATTTAACCGCGTCTTTTTCCGTCATAATAACAGGTAACCCGTCACCAAACCGCAGATCCTGTGGCTGAAACTGGTAATGATCAGGGAAGGCGTGTTCGATGATCTGCATACCATGGGCACGTAATGTATCAAAGAACCGGTCAGGATGGCCGATACCCGCCACGGCATGGATATCCTGATGTCGAAAGGCATCCATGGAACTGGTCTCGGTTCCGCCGCGAACGGGAACCAAGTCACCAGCCTCGAGCCCCATACGGTAATCGGCATCCTGGGAAGGACCATTGACTACCACAAAATCAGCAAGTTTTAATCGGGATGGAGGCTCCCTGAGCGGCCCGGCGGGAAGCAAAAATCCATTACCCAGTCCTCGCCGTGAATCGATCATAACGATCTCAATGTCACGTTGCAGGGCGTAATGCTGGAGTCCATCATCCGAAATGATGACGTCTACTTTCGGATGTTCTCTTAGCAGGGTTGTTGCTGCCCGAGGCCGTTTAGGGTCGACATAAACCGGTACACCGGTTCTTCTGGCGATTAATACAGGTTCATCCCCTCCCTGATCTGGCGAGGTCACGGCCGTAACGGCCAGGGGGTAATGATCGCTCTCCCCCCCATATCCACGACTGACCACACCCGGATGATAGCCCTGAGATTGCAGGTATTTAACCAGCCATACCACCATGGGAGTCTTACCTGTGCCACCCACCATGATATTACCGACAATAATCAGGGGAACCGGGATTTTTTTACGAAACCGATTGGTAAACTGAATCAGGGCCTTTCTCAGGGCAGCGACACCCCAGAATACCTGTGCGACTGGCCACAGGGCCAGAGAAACGTGATCACGTCGATACCAGTGGTCTTCGATAGACATGCAAGCCTTTTATCATCGTTGTTATTGGTGTTTTAATTATTCCTCAAGCTCGAGGGCAGTCCTATCAGAAAAACCGAGGCCTGTGCCCTGGTTCTCATAAATACCGAACAGGCGTTAGCTGACAGGCTCACCCTGATCATGAAACTGCATACGGTGCAGCCGCTGATAGCGACCATCCTGACTGATCAGGTCGGCATGCCTGCCCTGCTCGACGATTTTCCCTTCATGCATGACGACGATCAGATCGGCATTTTCGATCGTGGAAAGGCGGTGGGCGATCACCAGGGTGGTTCTGTTTTTCATCAGGACTTCAAGCGCGGCCTGAATATGACGTTCGGACTCGGTATCAAGGGCCGAGGTCGCCTCATCAAGCACCAGGATGGGGGCATCCTTGAGCAAGGCCCGAGCAATGGCCAGACGCTGGCGCTGACCACCGGACAACAACACCCCATTCTCTCCCACCATCGTATCAAAGCCCTCAGGCAAGGCCTCAATAAACTCAAGGGCATGGGCCGAACGGGCGGCCTCGCGGATTTCCTCGATGGGCGTCTCGTGCTTGCTACCATAGGCGATATTATTCGCAATACTGTCATTGAACAGGATGGTGTCCTGCCCAACGTAGGCGATCTGGTTACGCAATGAACTCAGGGTGTAGTCCTTGATATTTTCACCATCGACGAGAATCGTCCCACGATCGATATCATAGAAACGAGTCAGCAGGTTGACCAGGGTGGTCTTGCCACTACCCGAACGCCCCACAAAGGCAACGGTCTTGCCGGCGGGAATATCCAGATTAATGTCCTGTAGGACATCGCCCTTATCGGGGGAATAGGCATAGGAGACCTGCTCGAACTGGATATGGCCCCGGGATCTGCCCAGTTCTCTGGTACCTCGGTCTTTTTCTTCTTCACTGTCCAGCAAAGAAAAAATACTTTCCCCGGCAGCAATACCCTTTTGCAGGGCACTATTGATATTTGTCAGGCTCTTGATGGGCGTCAGCATCATACCCAGTGCCGCCAGAAATGAGATAAAAGACCCGATGGTGACATTCAGGGCCTCGGAGTTCTTGGTAATGAAATACACCACGACCGCAATCACGATGGCCAGGATGAACTGCACAATGGGTGAACTCGCGGCATCTGTTACCACCATCTTCATCTGTAACAGGCGATTATTCTCGTTAACCTGTTCAAAACGATGGCGCTCGTACTCTTCCCCTCCAAAGATCTTAATGACCCGGTGACCATCGATGATCTCTTCCGAGACATGGGTAATGGCCCCCATCGATTTCTGTATACGCCGGCTGAGATGGCGGAATCGTTGAGTAATATAGGTAACGATGATGGCAATAATGGGGCCTACCACCAGGAACAGCAGGGAGAGTTTCCAGTTGATGTAGATCATATAGCTCAAGAGGCCGATGACCTTGATACTGTCTCTTACCAGTGTGGTCAGGACCGTCGTTGCTGCCCCTGCTACCTGTTCGACGTTATAAATGACCTTGGCCAGCATTTCTCCGGATGAGGTCTGATCGTAGTAATTGACGGGCAGCTTCAAGTACTTCTCGACCATCTGACGTCGTAGGTCCTTGATCACATAGCGCCCCACCTTGGACATGAAATAGGTCGAGAAAAAGGCACCAAAACCTCGAGAGGCAAAGATAACGATGATCAGGATGGGTGCCCACTTCTGAATCGTGGGGTCCTGTTCGACGAAGCTCCCATCAATCAGGGGTTTTAAGAGGGCTGCGAAGGCCGGCTCGGCAATGGCCTGAAAGGTCATTGCAATGATAGCAAACAGCAATAATAGCCAGTGTTTTTTGGAATAGCCGAGTAGCCGCTTGTAAACCTCCAGGCCCTTTGGCGTCTCTTCTTCCATTGTTATTCTGTGGTTCTGGTCGTGGCGATAGAGAGTTGACTGACCCCCAGCTTGGCGGCGGCATCCATGGCGGTCACCACGGCCTGATGTTCGGTATGGGCATCGGCCTGAAGAATCACGGGGCGCTCCCTGTTGTCACCCAGCGCCTTGTCCAGGGCCATCTGCAGGGTCTGATCCTGGGTGTTGACGACCTCACTACCATTGATGAAAAACCGTCCATCGGCATCGATGACCAGGCGGATGGGTTCCTCTGGTTGCTGTTCGACTTCACTTGAGGCCTGGGGAAGTTCCACCTTGAGTTCAGACTGACGATCAAAGGTGGTCGTGACCATGAAGAAGATCAGAAGAATGAACACCACATCAATCAGGGAGGTCAGATCGATCCTGGGTTCATTCTCGTTCTCCTGGGCACGGAAGTTCATGACTTCTTACCACCCTGTTTCTTGCTGTGCAGTACATCCACCAGTTTCAGCGATTCTTCTTCCATATCGACCACCAGCTCATTGACCTTACCGCGAAAATAGCGATGGAAGATGACACTGGGAATGGCTACCGTGAGACCCGCCGCGGTAGTGATCAGGGCCTGTGAGATCCCCCCTGCCAGCTCGCCGGGATTGCCTACACCAACATCGGTGATCACACTGAAGACCTTGATCATACCGATGACTGTGCCGAGCAGGCCCAGTAGCGGTGAGATCACCGCAATGGTGCCTAGGGTATTGAGATAACGTTCAAGCTGATGAATAACATGTCGGCCAGCATCCTGAATGCTTTCCTTCATGACCTCACGGCTCATATTGGCGTTCATCAGGCCAGCGGCCAGTACACGGCCCAGGGGGGAACCTTCACGCAGGGTCTTGATACGCTCGCCATTGAGCTGATTGTCCTGGGCCCACTGCCAGATCTGTGCAACCATCTGTTGCTGAGGGATGATTTTTCGTTTCTGCAGACTCCAGAAACGTTCAATGATAATGGCCATGGCGATTATGGAACAGGCAATAATCGGCAACATCAACCATCCACCAGCCTTAACGAGTTCTAGCACTGCAGAGATTCCCCTGATTCATTTGTGGAAGGCCGAATCATACTGGATTTTCAGTACTTTAAGAAGGGATTCGTCATTTGAACGTGAAGGCTGTGAACTATCACTCAGGACGGCGGTTTTCTGGCCGAATACCAGTAACTTCGATGTCTGTTGAGATAGGCCTCTACCTCGGGTGACTGGTCATTCCCGGGAAGCTGAATGCGAATGGCACCATAATCAGCGGTATTCATGACCTTGATCCCTTGATCGGCATATCGCTCCAGAACTTTCGATTTGGGAAACCCAAAGCGATTCTGATAACCCGTAGATACCAGGGCCAGACGAGGAGCGACGGCTCGAATAAATGCCGGTGTTGATGAAGTCAGACTACCATGATGCGGAATGACCAGGATATCTGACCTGAGTGCGGCACCCTGCTCCTTTCGCAGGCGGAACTCAGAGATGGACTCAATATCCCCCGTCAGCAGGATGCTGTGGTGTTGATTGCTGATTTGAAGCACACAGGAACCATTGTTACCCTCATACGGCCAGGGTTCTGTGGGGTGCAACAGCCTGAATTCGACTCCGTCCCACTGCCAGGAATGACCATCTCTGCAGGATTCGGCCTGGTCATTGAGTTGCTCAGGGACACTGCTTAATTGACGTTGGACAGGGATAGACGCCATCAGGCTATCTGCACCGCCTATATGATCATTGTCACCGTGGGAAATAATCAGCATATCAATCTGATTGACCTTGTTCTGATACAGATAGGGCAAAACAACGGCACTACCGGTATCAAATCTTGGGCTAAACCGTGGGCCGGTATCATAGACCAGGGTGTATTGACGTGTCTGCACCACTACTGCCAGACCCTCACCCACATCCAGCAAATCCACCCAGAACGCATCGGCAGCAGGCCGAGGGGTATGGCTCAGGAACAATGGAAGCAGGAATACGCTCCCCAGGGTGCGTCCGGGCCAACCGAATGGGGCCAGAAGCAGGATCAGGCCCATTCCGGCCAGGATCAGGCTCGCCGTGCCGGGAGCAGGCAAGGTCAGCCAGGACAGTGGCAAACGCTGCAGCCATTCCAGGATGGGCCATATCAGGGCCAGACATCCTTCAGCCAGCCGAAGAAACCAGACCCCCTGCTCTAGTCCCAG
Organism: Thiotrichales bacterium; assembly: GCA_024762895.1. GTDB lineage: Bacteria > Pseudomonadota > Gammaproteobacteria > J044 > J044 > JANTGN01. The sequence continues at coordinate 2,302 of JANTGN010000114.1, read as the reverse complement.
GGCAAGCAGAAAACTCCCCAATAACGAGGCCGGCAGAACCGTGAAACCAATCCAGGGGATCGCGACCAGGTTGGCGACTGGACCGACCAGCGGAGTACCCTTGAAAAACAGTAGATTCAGCGGTAATAAACCGATCAATAATACCCCCTGAGCCCTGCCCCATTGCCGTGGTCTTGATTCACCCGAATTCTTTTCCAGCGCAAACATCAACAGGCTTACCGCAATAAATGACAGCCAGAAACCAGGCTGGGTCACGGAAAAGGGATCCATAATCACCAGGATAAATAATGCCAGGGACAGCGGCGTACGAGGATGGACCTTTCTTCGCGCGATCAGTCCCAGCATGACTGCAGCGAGCATAACCAGGGCCCTTTGTGTGGGCAGTGAAAATCCTGCCAGGGCGGCATAACACAGGGCACACAATAAGGCACCGAACGCGCCCATAACGGGAGCTGGGACATATAGACAGATCCTTGGCCATAGACGTCCAAGCCCAGACCCCAGCAGATACCCGATCCCTCCCAGCATGCCGATATGCAAACCGGATATGGCCATGAGATGCAGGGTCCCACTTGCCCTGAGGGTCTGCCATTGCTCCAGGGTGATATTGTTACGATCCCCCACTACCAGGGCCTGGATGATGCCTTTATACTCAGTATTAGGAAGGGCCTGATCGATCTTTTGCGCGAGCTGTAGCCTGGCAGAATCGAGCCAACGACTGTTGGCGCTATTCAGTTGTTCGGGTGTATCCCTGATATAGGCTGTATAGCGAATATCACGGTTGAGTAAGGAGGCCTCGTAATCAAAACCTCCCGGATTATAGAAATTTCGAGTCAGTCGTAATTTCAGCGGTAACCGCCAACGTTCGCCGCTCTGAATGGCCCTGTCCGCCTGATACCAGTTCACACGCACCAGGAAACGTTGACCCGATTCCAGGCAGTTAGTGGCCGATATATGATCGATCTGAAAATCAAAACGAAGACGCTGGCCTTCTCGATGGGGTAACCCCGTCACTACCCCTTCCGCAATGACCGTCTCACCGAGGCATGTCTTGTTGAAACCATCATCAGTCTGTAGATGCGCATAGGCCAGTGCCCAGGCATAACCGGTGGCAAACCAGGCAAGTAGAAGCATCCCAGGTAAGGGTAGCCTGACGAACAACCAGAACAGAGGGAGAATGATAATTGTAGCAAGTGACGGCAGATACGCATGTTGCTGGAAAAAGAGGTCGCCCAGTAGAAAGGCGATTGCCGGCCCAAACATATTCCCCTCCCTGGAAAATAAGGTAATAATGGTGACTCCTGTGAAATCGATACTAGCTCACCCTGGCCTCCATGCCCAAGAAACTGATAAAAAAACTATTTCCTAATCAGGAGCAGGTCAGGAAACATAAATCCCTGCAATTTCTGGGCGCAGCCCTGCATGACCCTAATCTGTGGCATCTGAATCGTCGTTCCGTCTCTGGCGCCTTTGCTGTAGGTTTATTCATGGCCTTTGTTCCAATCCCTTTGCAGATGGTTGGGGCCGCAATGCTAGCTATACTCGTCAGGGTCAATCTGCCGATATCGGTGATGCTGGTTTGGATTACCAACCCCCTCACAATCGGCCCGATATTTTATTTCGCCTATAAGTTAGGCCAGTTGATACTCCATGCCCCACCTATAGCCATGAATGGCAATTTTGGGGTCGAATGGTTCGAACAGAATTTCGATGACATCTGGGTACCCATGCTCATTGGCTCCCTGTTACTCAGCACTTTTTTTTCTCTTTTGGGCTATGCCGGTATGCGGATCTTCTGGCGTATGCACGTCATCAAACGCTGGCAGATGAAACGCCGTAAGCGAAAACCTCATGAATGATGTCCTCGATGTCATTATCAGTACCCGGTTTCTTGCCTCCACACTGATCTATTGCCTGGCGATTTTACTGATTTTCTGGGTAGACCGCTGGCTGGAAACAAAGCTCCATGATGTCCCTGTCAGTGACTGGTTGGTAGAGCATTTTGGTATCCCGCTGTTGCATACCCTGGCCATGATCCTGTTCGTCATCATCCTTTATCCGGAGCTATTTATACTCGAACCCCTGCCTACCCTATCCGAACTCGTCAGCGATGGTGAAGGTCGTGTTCAGCACATGATTAACTGGGTCTTCGTACTGGCGCTGCTGATCCCACTGATACCAGTTCTGGGGCCAAGAATAGAAATTATTCTGCCCATTCAGGGCCTGATCGTCCTGGTCATTCTCTCGCGCTGGCTTATGCAGTACAGGGGGATGGAACAGTTTAGTCTGCTTCCCGATGGAG
>JANTGN010000113.1 GCA_024762895.1 Thiotrichales bacterium | reverse complement strand
ACGCTGCTGTTCGCGCTGGCGCAGATGCCTGTGAGCGTGTTGGTGATGGCCTGGTTGCAGCGCACATCATTGCTCGTCCTCATAAAGAAGTTGAGCCTGTGCTCGGTGGCGAAGCTAGCCCAGCTGCCAAGTAAGACAGGTTGTTCCAAGCTGATATATTGTTGAAGCTTGCCGAGGCATTGTGATGCTTACTGCCAGTGCAGACCATAAAGTACTGGGCTACCTGGGCCGAGCATTGAGCCTGGAATTTTCCGCCGTCCAGATGTACAGCACCCAGGCGCGGCTTGTCGCGTCCTGGGGTCTGGCGGAACCGGCTGAAAAACTCAGGGCCGAGGCCAGTGAAGAGATGGAGCATGTCGATAGAATTATCGCACGCATGCTCGCTCTAGGCGCTGCACCCAATGCTTCACAACTTCGACCTGCATATGTAGGTAAAAGCCTGATCGAGTTGCTGCGCCATGACCATGCATTCGAGCTAGAGCTTGTTCAGCTCTATCGTGATGCTGCGGTCTACTGTGCGAACAGGGGTGACCATGATAACCGTCTGTTTTTCGAGGCAATTCTAAAGGAAGAGCAGGCCCACGGCCAGGAACTTGCTCAATGGATAGCGCGACTTGAGCAACCCGTTTCTAGTCAAGGTGCAACCTTCTAGGATTTCGGATTAATGAAAAAAGTCTGGCAAGAACGTGCAAGGCCTGCACGTCTGGAAAAGCGTTATGAGTTTCCTGATTATGAAGCTTTGCGTGATTTTCTGGACCGTGCTGCGGAACTTTCGGAGCGGGAAGATCTTTATCCTGATATGGGTTTTGCCAAGGATTACGTCAATATTACGATTCATCCGGCCGAGGGTTCTGAGGAACTTGAGGAAGCGCAAAGAGATTTTGCCCGGATGCTTGATGAGCTTTCCGATATAGAAGGTCAATCTTCCTGAGGTCAGGTCCATGTCGATCATTGCCATACTAGGCAACAAGGGTGGAACAGGCAAAACGACATTGTCTGTTAATATAGCGTCGGGACTTTCAAAATCAGGAAGCATTGTACTTGTCGACGCTGATCCTCAGCGTTCGTCATTGCAATGGTCTCAGATCAGGGACGAAGAAAGAGGATTACCCGTTGTCGAGGGTGTAGATGACCTTGAGTCAGTCGTCGATCAACTTAAAGATCAGTTTGAACACATCGTTGTAGACTGTCCTCCTTCAATTCATACAGAACAATCTGGTCAGGCGCTTTCTTTCAGTGATACTGTACTTGTTCCAGTGCAGCCATCTCCTTATGACCTGTGGGCAACTGTTCACCTGGAAGAGTACTTACAGGAAGCACGTAAATCGAATCCTCGATTGACAGCAATGATGGTAGTGAATCAGGTAGAACCGAGAACCCGGTTCTCAAAATTCGTTTTTCAGGCGCTTTCTGAAATTGATATGCTTGCTGCAGAAACACCAATTTACAGACGCGTAGCATATAAATACAGCGTTTTAGAAGGGCGTAGCGTCCACGACATGGGTAGTCGCGGAAGAGCTGCCAGCGAAGAAATTTACAAACTTATTGATGAGGTGATCAAGGTATGAGCACAACTGATAAAACCGGTGATCAACTAGCAAACACGATTCGCAAAGCCAAGACCGGATCAACAGAAACCCCGACCCCGTCAAAGCCTGCGGCGCCAGCGAAAAAGGCTGCAGTAAAGAAAGCTGTACCGGTTAAAAAGAAAACAGCCAGGCCTGAAACTAAAAATGCAACCGCATCCAGACAGAAAGCAGACAGCTATCAGCATGGGCAACGCGTCTGGCCCGACTGATTACGGCTAAATGCGTCACATTGATATTTATTCGATGATGTCAATTTAATAAATTGACCAGCCTTCACGGTTGATGCCTTTATCGTCTTTTAGACTCGGATAAACGATGTTATGAGAATAAGTCGTGTCGGCTCGTAGTCATCTCCTCTTTCCTGCGGTTCTTTATTTTGGTCTGGGCGTTCGTACCCAGCCGATCAATAAGGCCTGACCAATCATGCTGCGCCACTGGTCTAGTAGATAGAAGGACGTTAGTTTTATGCATTCCCTGATTTACACCCTGTTCCCTTTCCTGCGTTGGTTCCCAATGACCCGGGAGTCCATAAGCTCCGACCTGCTGGCAGGCGTAACCGTCGCTCTGATTCTGGTCCCTCAAAGTATGGCCTATGCGCAATTGGCAGGCCTGCCGGTGGTATATGGTCTTTACGCCTCTTTTGTCCCGGTGATTGTGGCATCGTTATGGGGGTCATCGAGTCAGTTGCATACGGGGCCCGTCGCCATGCTTTCGCTGATGTCGGCCGCCGCGATTATTCCCTTTGCCAGCCCGGGCAGCGCAAATTTTATTGAGCTGTCGATCATGCTTGCCATGATGGTCGGTATTCTTCGCCTGGGCCTGGGGATATTTAAACTGGGTTCAATCGTTAATGTACTGTCTAGCCCGGTTATTGTTGGTTTTACTAACGCGGCAGCCCTGATTATCGGACTTTCTCAGTTGAGCAAGGTCATTGGTGTGCCGTTCCCCCGTACCGACTCATATCTTGCTGATCTGTGGCGCGTTCTGGAACAGATACCTGAACTGCATTGGCCGACCTTGCTATTTGCTATAGGTGCCTGGGCACTGATAGATATTCTTAAAAAGAAAGTACCTTCTTTGCCAGGGGTTTTAGTTGCAGTTTTGCTTGCAACGGTAGTTAGCGCACTGGTCGGTTATGAAAACAAGGTGACGGTAATAGCTGATCAAATCAAGGATCCTCAAACACTTGAGATGATTGATGTCTATTCAGATAACGCATCAAAGATCAGTGAATTTACAAACGATATTGCTGAGATAAGAAGGAAAGCGGCAGAGCTTGAAAAGCAGAGTGATATTGAACGTATTCGCGAGGCCGCTGGCCTGCATGCACAGGCTGAGGTCCTGGAAAGACAGCTTGAAATGCTGAAAGCAAAGAATACAAATCTCCGTGTAGATCTTAATGAAAAAACCCTATTGGCAATACAGACGGAAAACGGAACTGTCTTTATGGCAGAAAACGCCATACCTGCCGATCAGGATGTGGACAGTCATAAATGGAGGTTTGCTGATATTACAGATTCCCGCATAGTGCTTTCGGCTGGCGGTGCCGTAGTAGGCAGTATTCCTGAAGGTCTGCCGAGTTTTAAGGTCCCGGTGATTCAGGCTGACCTGATCCTGTCCCTGTTGCCAGCTGCACTGGTAATGGCCCTGATTGGGTTTATGGAAGCAACGTCTATCTCTAAGGCTATCGCAAGTCATACCGGTGAGCGTGTAAATACCAGTAAGGAGCTGGTAGGGCAGGGGCTTGCAAACATTGCGGGTAGTTTCTTTGGCTCCTATACAGTTAGTGGCTCTTTTTCACGCTCGGCAGTTGCGGCAAAAACAGGTGCAAAGACAGGCTTGTTTGCAATCATTAGTGCAGCTGCAGTGGTCCTCGTGCTTTTGTTCTTTACGACCTACTTATATCATCTTCCACAGGCAGTGCTGGCTGTTATCGTGATGATGGCAGTATTCAGCCTGATACGCCTAAAGCCATTAACACAGGCCTGGAAGGCAGACAGGGTGAGCGCAACTATCGGCGTGATTACTTTCTTCGCAACATTGCTCATGGCGCCTTCTATTGCCAATGGTATTTTGCTAGGTGTGGTGTTAACAGTATTGCATTACCTGGTGCGTATTATGAAGCCCCGGTCCGAGATCTTAGGCCGCAAGGAGGATGGCACCCTCGGCGGTATGAGGGCGCATGACCTTGAGTCAATTAGTGAAAATTTCGTACCGGTACGATTTGATGGATCATTAACCTTTATCAACGTAGCGTATTTCGAAGATATGATACTCGAGGCAAAAAGTGAGTACCCGCATGCAAGGGCTATACTGGTCATAGGCAGTGGTATCAACGAAATTGATGCATCTGGAGAAGAAAAGGTCAGAGAGATTGCCGAGCGGCTTTGTGAAGAAGGTGTAGAGCTGATGTTTAGCGGGCTCAAACATCAGGTCAAAATGGTGCTTGAGCGTTGTGGTATCGTGGATTCACTCGGTCCTGATGCCTTCTTTAAAAATAAGGAAGCTGCCCTCGAGGCATTGCTGGAGCGTTTTGGTACCGACCCTGAATCACTGGTAGACGTTCCACGTAACAAGTGCCACCAGTATGCAAGATGATTCGCCGGGCGCCGGATTGAGGTTGCTAAGTCCTGGCCCAGCATAAGGAATGAGAAGGTGCAGAAATAAGGGTTAATTATGGGCAATGATTCCGACAGTTACACACCGCCCTCGGCAATGCCCGATTACCTTATTCGGCATGCCACCCTTCGACAGCTGCAATTGTTTGAGGCAATCGTACGACTCGGTAGTTTTACCCGTGCTGCCGAAGAGTTGTTTCTGACACAACCAACCATATCGACGCAGGTTAAAAAGCTGTCAGAGACGATTGGTCTGCCCCTGTTTGAACATGTTGGCAGGGCAGTTAAGCCAACTGAAGCTGGCCTCGAATTATATGAGACCTGTAAGCTGATCTTCGAGTCGCTAGCCAATCTCGAAATGAAGGTCGCAGATATCAAAGGTATCAAGCGTGGACGCTTGCGATTGTGCGTGGTCTCGACGGCAAAATATTTTGCGCCAGAAATCCTGGGTGAATTTTGTCAGCGGTATTCGGGTATTGATGTCGCGCTTAAGGTTACCAATCGTGATCGCATCATTGAACGCATGCTGGCCAACGAGGATGATCTTTACATCATGGGGCGATTGCCAGAAGGCGATGCTGATGTTGAGTCATTCGTGTTCGCACCAAATCCCCTGGTGGTGATGGCGCCAAGAGTCCATCCCCTGGTTAATCAGAAGAACATTCCATTATCGCGGATTGCCGAGGAGCCCTTTATTCTGCGTGAGCCCGGTTCAGGGATCCGCGATACAGCGCTCAAGCTTTTCGAGAGCAAGGGGCTCAAGCCCAAGGTGAGGATGGAGCTCGGTAGCAATGAGGCCATTAAGCATGGAGTAGTCGGTGGCCTTGGTTTATCCGTACTCTCTTTGCATACGTTGACACTTGAAGGTTCCAATGGCCCTGTCGCCATACTGGACGTGGAGGGATTTCCTATCGAGCGCCAGTGGTACCTGGTGTATCCGAAAAATAAGGAACTCTCGGTAGTGGCCAGGGCATTCCTGGAATTCGCGCTGGAGATTCAGCCCTATATGCGTTCACGTATGCAGTCAATGTGGCCAGAGATCAAGATCGGAGAGGATCAGCCAGATCAGTTAAATTTACCCACGGGTTAATAGAGTCACCCTGGGGTTGTCTGTATAAGCCCTTAAGATTCTTTTTCCACACCTGTCAGGTGGCGGCTAAGCGAGACACTTCAATATCTGTTCAGCGATATTTTTGGCGAAGGAGAAGGCATGGGGCAGGCACTGAAAGACGCAGTTGCACGTCAGCGCATACTTTTACGCGGGCTTTTATCTGCGCCGCTGGAGAGGCTTGCCCGGCGCTGTTCTGATGTCTGGCCTGAACAGGCGGCACTGGAGTTTTGCCTGAACGAGGGTCTTGAATCACTTCCTAGCTGTAAATATCTGTTTGTGCTTAATGATCAGGCACGTCAGATTACCAGGAACATCTCGGCCCAGGGGCCCATAGCAGAACATATGGGGCGGGATCGAAGTGATCGACCTTATCTGCAGGATTCACTGGCAGGTGAGGTCTTTACCCTTTCCGATGCCTATATCAGTCGCAATGCTCGTCGTCCTACCCTGACGGGTGTTCAACACATCGTCGATGAGCAGGGGAATTTGTTGGGATACCTTGGTGCTGATTTCGATCTGCGGGAACTACCCCTGACCCGCGAGCTCTATAAACAGCCAGAGCAGTGGGTTCAGATGAAGGGTGATCCCGCCATTCGCGGAGGTCTCTTCAGCCAGCAGCGGGTGGATAGCCCCATGGACAAGCGAATTGATGAAGTGCTGGACCTGCTGATCAATCTGATTGAATCTCACGGGGTGTTTCACGGCAAACTACATTTTTCCAGCTCACGTGCCACGCTGTGGTTTATAGATGATCCACTACGTTATCGGATCCTGGATATTGAAGACCTGTCTGATCCGGGCATAGTGATGACCTACCCCAACCGGCCATATCCCGATGATGCAGATATCCCGATGGACAAGGTGCGGGAGGTCTTCCAGACCTTCAGGGCATTGCGGTTTATGGATGAAACCATCTACCTGAGAGCCGGCTCACTGAATATCTACAACGGAATGGTTGGGCTTAACTTTTCCTGCGATGGTTCGCATTACATGCCCTGGGATCAGTTACTGGAGAAGAATCTGGAATTCTGGCTGGGAACGGGGGAGATGGGGGAGGATACGGCAAGCTAATGCCAGCTTATCGGGAATGCGGACCACGCATCCTGCGTGTTTTCTCGACCATGCGATAGGTAGAACGGTTGTTGTTATAGCGTGAGACTTCCATTAGATCTGCCCACAGTACCTCATGGGACTCGTCGTTTCCAGGTATCGGCAGCCGGTCATCGATCTCAACCAGGAAGCGAATGTCGATGTGCTCATGACGAGGATCATGGCCCATCGCCGGAATAGTGTGAATGTCGACATCAAAGATCGATTTATTGACTAAACGGATCTGTTCTGGCTCGATGCCGGTTTCCTCAGCGGTTTCACGCAGGGCTACCCGAAGGATGTCGGCGTCGCCATCGGCATGGCCTCCGGGCTGGAACCACTGGTCATGCTTGCGATGGTGCAGCATCAGCACCCTGGTGCGTTCGGGATTGACCACCCAGGCAGACCCCGTAACATGTGCCGGCCAGAGTTCTCGGTAGAAACAGTCGGGTTGGGCAGCCACAAATTCCACTGCTTTTCTGATATAGGCGGCTTCTTCCATGAACCGAGTCTGATGTGCAGCCAGCAGATTAAGCAGGGTCTGGCGATGCATGATTAGTGAGTCCCGGTGGGATTCTGTACGGCAGCCAGGGCAGCCGCTGCCGCCTCGTCAACATCGGCCTCACGACCAGACAGGGTGAGACGACCAAAGGCACCGACGGCCTTTACATCGATCAGGGTGATATTGGCGGCCTTTTCGGCCTGGTTGGCGGCATAGATAATATAACCCGCCGGTTCGGTTTCCAGGATGAACATGCTTTGTTCTGGCAGTATCATGGAGCCACGTCGGTCCTGGCGGTTGATCAGCACGGTATGGTCAGGCGTCATGCCGCGGATGATTTCGTGCCAGGCGACCTTACAGTCTGCACGGTCGGTCTGCTGCGCCCCGATTCTTGAGAGCAGGATTCGACCCGCCTCGCGCACATCACTCTGGTCACGGTGATGGATAACCATGGAGCCATATTCGCGTTCGACCACTTGCTGAGCCAGATGGACACGCGTGGATTTGAGCGCGATATCTGTGAGACGATGCACCGCCATTCCAGGGGAGACCTCTACCCATAGGCAGGAATCGCCTGGTACGGGCAGGAAACCTTGCGACACGGTGGCCATATACTCTGCCAGTTGCGGTTGCAGGGAATCTACGTAGACATAGGTCCTGAGTTTGATCATCTTGCGATGCCTGGTTCCAGGCGTTCTCCGGAGCTTGATTTATCCGACTGATTATAACGTCAGAGCCCATCCCATAGATATACGAATATCAATGAATATTCATAGATTAGGAGCAATGAATCATGTTTTTATTCTGGTTTTCAGAATCCCAGGGGTTACCGGGCGAACCAGGGCTCAGGGCGCGCGTCGGGCGATGAGCCAGTCATCCTCAGCTGTTCGGTTGTAAGTGAAGCGGTCATGCAGGCGACTGTCTCTGGCCTGCCAGAACTCAAGACTCTCCGGCATGACACGATAACCGCCCCAAAAGGAAGGTAGCGGTACTTCTCCGTCTTTGAATTTCTGCTTAATTTCGTCCACCTTGGCCTCGAGCAGGGCGCGTGAGGTGATGACATCGCTTTGGGGTGAGGCCCAGGCGCCGATCTGGCTGCCACGGTTTCGGGTGGCAAAGTACTTCATTGACTCCGCCAGGGGGACTTTTTCGGCG
>JANTGN010000112.1 GCA_024762895.1 Thiotrichales bacterium | reverse complement strand
CGGCGCTTATTAGAATCCCTGGATATCGATGAAGATGTGGCAAATGCCATTCAGGACTGGATAGACCGGGACCAGGAGACCCGCTTTCCCGGCGGCGCTGAAGATGGTGAGTATCTCGGCCTGGCTCCCGCATATCGAACGGCCGATCGAATGATGCAAAGCCCCAGTGAACTGCTATTGATCAAGGGTATAACACGTGAACATTACGATAAGCTGCTGCCACATGTCTGTACCCTGCCACGCGTTACAAGCATCAATATCAACACGGCAAGCGCCGAGGTGCTGACGACCATTGCGAAGAATCTTTCAGTGATCGATATGCAGGGTATAGTTTCTCAGCGGCAAGACCAGCCATTTGATTCTGTCGAAGAGCTCCTGTCTGATAAACTATTTGCGGGTCAGGAACTGACTAAAGACCATCTCGGTGTCAGCAGTGACTTTTTCCTGCTACGAAGCAAGGCCGAGATCAGTCATATAGAGGCACAGATGAACGTAATTTATGAACGGGATGCCGATGGCAGGGTATACACCATAATGCGGGCGCAGGGAGATCTATAATTGGTTGAACAGGTCCATCTTATCCTGCATAGCGACCACTCAGAAGACGCCCCCCTGGCAAGCTGGGTGCATTACGTGGATGGCAGGCCCAGTTCAGGCCTGAAAACCGGCGACCTGTTGCAGGCCCAGAAATCGATTGGCGATGCCGCCCTGACCGTTTATGTACCAGGCATTGATATATTACTCACACGCATTGATCTACCCGGCGGCAGACGCTCCCAGCTGAGAAACGCCCTGCCCTATGCCCTGGAAGACAGCCTCATTGATGATGTCGAGACCCTGCACTGCACACTGGGTTCACGCATTGATGAAACCACGTATTACGCCGCTGTCGTTGATGATGAATTAATGCAGGGCTGGCAGGAGTTATTCCAGCAGGCGGGACTGTATCCCAAGGTCATGCTTCCTGACACCCTGCTGTTACCCTGGCAGCCAGACCAGTGGACACTTTATTGTGAAACAGACAGGGTTCGTGTTCGCAGCGGGGCCGCGGAAGGGTTTATCTGCGATATCAACAGCCTCGCATCGATTTTGAAACTGAGCCTGAACCAGGCAGATCAAGGTATACCACGCAGCATTAAACTTATTCACTGTCGTCAGGGTGATATTGACCTCTCTGGACTACCAGAAGATATCAAACTGATTGATGATGACAGTGCGTCGACCGGATCTCTTCAGCAATTTCTGCTTCAGAATCAGACCGAAGAACCCGCTATTAACCTGCTACAGGGACCTTATGCACCCGACAGCCGAATTCATAAACAATTGCAGCCCTGGTATGCCGCTGCTGCCCTGGCGCTGGTCTTGCTACTACTCGGTTTGAGTAATAACCTGCTGGAATATCGGAACCTCTCTCGCCAAAGCACTCAATTACAGGAGCAGATGTCGGAGGTCTTTCATTCCGTCTACCCGCAGGCCAAGCGGGTCCGCAATCCTTATCAGCGCATGCAGTCCGAGTTAAAGAAGACTCAGGGTGGCAATGAAGAACTTTTATTTCGCGACATGTTGACCCAGATTGCCCCGGTGGCAAAAAGCGCAAAAAATCTTAAGGTCCTGAATCTACGCTACCATCGCAGCCAGATGGAACTGCTGGTGGAGCTTCCTGACCTCGAAAGCCTTGAGGGCTTTAAACAGCAGTTACAACAGAATACCCGCTGGGAAGTGACTCTTAAATCCGCCGATGCCAGTGAAGATAAGGTGCTGGGCCGGTTACTGATTTCTAAATCAACATGATTAAAGCTTATTTACAGCAACTGTCCCCCAGAGAACGCACTATGGTGATGCTGGCTGCGATTGCCGTGCTTACCCTGCTGTTTTATTTGGCCCTTTGGGCACCGCTGCAGAAGGGAATTAAAAACAAGCAACGCCTGGTCCTGCTTCAGCAGGAGCAGCTAAAGACCATGCGGGCACAGGCTCAGGATATACGACTCGCACAAAGCAGCTCGAGAACACGTCAGAACATCACCGATAGCAGTTCGCTGCTAAGCGTTATCGATAGAACCGCCAAACAGCAAAAAATAAAATCGGCTTTGCAAAAGGCTCAGCCCGAGGGTGAGGACGGGGTCAGGCTTTGGCTGGTCGACATCAACTTTGATCGAATGATTGATTGGCTCAACCAGCTAGACCTTCAATATGGCATCTATGTCAGCGATATATCCATCGAACGTGATGAAAAATTTGGTCGCGTAGACAGCCGTATACTGCTTCGGGCAAACCTGTGATCGCACAACACCGATCCATACTGATCCTGGCCGGAAGCGGCATAGCCTGCTACCTCCTATTCCTGGTGTACCAGTTTCCTGCTAGCCTGGGCTGGTCCCTGGCCCCTCAGCACATGAAAAACCAGATCCATTTATCCGGACTACAGGGCAGCATCTGGAACGGCAGCGCCAACAACATAGTCATTAATAACATTTCGGGTGGTAGCCTGGACTGGCAACTCAGCCCCTGGTCGCTATTGCTGGGCCGAGTCAGTGGCAATATTCGACTGAGTCGCCAGGGTGAATGGATGGAGGGTCGGGTGACCCTTATGACTGCAGGCAGGTTAGAGGCCAGAGATCTGAAAATAAATCTCAATGGAGAAACCCTCGCTCAGATAACGACCCCCTATCTGTTGCATGGCGATATCATGGGTGACATCAGCACACTGGATTATGAACCGGGGAAGACTATTCAGGCCAGCGGGAAAATTCAGTTAGGCAACGCCGATATAGAAGGCCCCCAGTCTCTGAACCTGGGTAATGTTCATACCGAAATACAACCAGAAGGGGAAGGCAGCCAGGTCAGCATCAAGAACCAGGACAGCCCGCTGGATATCAAGGGCACACTAAAACTCAACGGGAATGGAAGTTATCGTATGACACTCGGTGTTTTAAACCGAGACAACACGCGTCAGGACATTAATCATGCGTTAAAGGTTTTAGGAAAACCCGATGCTACCGGGCGCATCCAGTTAACATATTATGGAAAACTGGGCTTCCACCAGATCAGTGGCAGAAATCGTTAAAGTTCATCAAGCTAGGGTAAGGGGTTCGCGATTGACAACTCGTCCAGCTCACGCCGAATCAGTCTGGCCTGGTCTTCCTGACCCGCCTCCTGATAGATCTTCGCCATCATCCTCAGGGCCTTCTTTCTAACTTCCGGATCCGTAAAATATTCATTGACATAACGAGCTCGCCTCAGGGCCTCCCGTTTATCTCCCTGAATCAACTCGGCACGGGCTGCATAGAGCTCAAACTCGGCCAGCTGTATTCGGAGCTGCATGCTCCGATGAATAGCATCCTTGGTATAGGCGCTGTCAGGAAACTTCTTCACCAATTCCGAAAAATAGCCATAGGCCTGACGCAGGGCCTCCGGATATTTATTTCCAGGATCCATATGTTCCATGATCTTATCGATGTGCAACTCGCCCTCACTGGCTCGTATCAGTCCCTGAAGATAGAGGGCATAAGCGTATCCCTCATTGGCGGGATATTGGGCTATAAAATCCTCACAACCCTTGAACGCCTGCTCGTAGTCTCCCTTTTTGTACAGTGTATAGGCAATGCTGAGTTCAACCTGGGCACGAGATTTAGGTGACTGGGTAGTTTTCTGTAAATCCCTTAAACGGATTAGCGCATCACCATAATAGCCGGATCTAACCAGATCCATGGCCTCGCTATATTGTGCGGCTTCTATATTTGCCTGCGGCTCAGAGGGGGTGCTCGCACAGGCCGCCAGCAGCAGCACAGTCATCAGGAATAAAAGGTTTCTAATCAGCAACATAACCTTAACAGCAGTAACCCAGGTAACAAGATATGCTCATCCTACCTAAAAAACCTTGGATAACCTACCTTCGGCCGAAAGTATTCTTAGCCATGCCTGCCTGACTCAGGATGAACCGAGCAAAATAATACCGTTCGAGACCTTCCAGAATGACAATTTAAACTAAAACCAGAGGGACACATAGGCACGAATGACATGGGCTGTCATATTATACAGCGGTTCCTGGCCCACCGTATCCGGCGTACTTTCAAGAACATTACTGAAGTCCTTGTAATCAAACAGCATATAATTGTAATAGAAATTCAACGAGCCACTCTTGAGAAAGCCCCAGCCGTTCTGGGCAAACAGGTAGGTCGCGCCTATTCCAAACTGGTTACTGACAAAGGTACTTAACTCCTTGTCACGAGCCAGGAAGTTCTGGGCGTTATAGTACGGGAACAGATCACTATAAAAATCGGCCTTGTTCTGACTATAAAAACGGTAATTCACATCGACAAACCAGCTACCAATCGGATGGGTATAACCGATATCGAAGGTATCGGCCTTGATTCCCCAGGTATCACTGAAATAACGATAGCCGCCATAAAGTGACGCCCGATAGGGTAAGAAGTAGTTCAGCTTGAGGGCTGCGGCATTACTGGTACGCGTGCCTGGATAGACCTCCTGTTGCCAGGAAAAGCCCGTCGGCACCGTGGTATCGACATAGCGAACGGACCGATAGGGGTTGTTCAGATAGCCCTCATCCGATATCGCCTCATAGGCAAAGCCAAATATTAGACTCTTGGTGAGGACCTGGGATAGCGAAAGCCGATAAGACCGAAAATCCGCCGGCTCCTCAAAGTCTGGATCGCTATTATTTCGCACCAGGTTACTGCCTCGAGAGAAACCCAGGGTTACGTTGGTCAGATCACCAAACATGTCCTGACTAATGGAAAAATAGGCCGTGTCGGCATCATAATCACTTTCCCGGCTGGCCGTGACGCCAAAATTAATGGCCGTCTTGTCATGCACATAATCCAGTCCCAGGCTGTTTTCCGTACGCGTCTCGGTGTAAGGACTGGCGTAGGACAGCACATCAATCGAGGCACTGGAGACATTATCCACATAATAGTTGTAATAGCCGGAAAAGCTCTTGGCAAAGGACTTACGTACGAGGACAGAAGGGCCCGTGACCTCAACCCCACCGCCATCATAACCGTGATAGAGAAGATCAACCCGGTCTTCTGGCAAGACGGCAGCGTATGCTGTCTGTACTAATACCCAGACAAGGAGTAACGCAAATACAAACGTGGTCCTAGTTACAGCCACATCCACCACCCGAGACCAGTCCAGCACCCTTGGCGCCTTCACGTGCATCATGAACATGGCTAAGATAGGCAGATGAAACCGGATCACGATTAGGGTTCATGACGGGATCTGCCAGGTTTGCACGCTCATAGGGTTTTACCCAGGGCTCGATACTACAGGCCGTCGTCAGCATGGCCAGTATCAAAAGAGGAATTACACGTTTCATGATCATTCTCTAATTAGTTTCTTGACCCATTGTTTGTAGGTCGCTTCATCACCACTTTTATAGCCTTTATGCAGATAACGCATATTGCCATCCCGGTCTATGATGACGGTAGTGGGCATGGCCGAGACCTTATAGGCCTTGCTCGCACTATTACTGGTATCAAATAGAATTGGGAAGGTCACGGGTATGTCTTTAAGCATCTTTTTGGCTTTAGATGAATCTTCTTCAACGTTCACACCCATAACGGTAAATCCGTAGTCCGCATACTTTTCCTGAATCTGCTCAAGATAGGGCATCTCTTTTCGGCAGGGCCCGCACCATGAGGCCCAGAAGTTCAGTAATACAACCTCACCACGGTGTTCGCTTAACTTGAGATTCTTACCACTGGAACTCTTTAATGTGAAATCGGGAGCCTTACCCTGCACCTCAGCTGCCTGAAGCCCAGTGACTAACAACATGGTTGACACCAGAATTGCCAGACCGGCAGCGAATGTTTTATTGTTGATACCCAGCATTATCTATCCTCCACTAAAAGAAGAAACCTAGCCCAAGGGTGAGCTCTGGATTATGTGTCAGTTTACTCTCACCAATAAGATCCATACTGAACAGGTGATCACGAAAATCTATACGCAGATCCATAAAATCTTTAAGGAGCAGGCGATACCCTAAGCCAATATTAATCGTCAATCTGTCGGCGCCTGCGAAGGTGGTGCTACCCAGACCGCCAATGATATAAAGGTCATTGTTATAGGTCAGCCTGCGTGTGACAAAGGCCTCTCCAGGAAGCACATTAAACCCCAGAGACACGTTGTAATAAGTCAGTTGACGCTCTTCATCGGTTAACAGGGGCGCGCCTCCCGTTATTACCTCATAACTGGTTTCACTGCCTTCACTACGACCCAGTGCGCCCTCGATGAAGAGACGCTCGGTAATGTGATAACCGAGCCTGGCGCCATAAACGAGATTAGAGCCAAAGTCTTCAATGGCCATCATGCCGACATAGGGCGTAATCTCGAAGTTCTCGGTATCGATGCGAGATTCTTTAAATTCTCGTCTCTCCAGCTCAGGCTGGATCACTGGCGTTAACTGCTCTTCTTCTCCGGCGGTATTTTCATCTCCTTCTGCCGCCATAGCCGCAGAACTCATAACCAGCAAAACACTGGCAATACCGTTTAAAAGAAGACTCCGAATCCCATCTTCCATTCTGTAAATACCTCGTTACTATCTCTTTCATTACTGGCCGAGAAGATATTAATTTCGTTGACTTCAAATCTGAAAATAAAACGTCGGGTTATATGTGTTCTCAGTCCTATTCCAACCTGGCCAAACTGATTCGTTGTTTGCTTTGGGGCAACCAGGGTGGGCAAGGGACGCGTTTCCATCATGCCGGTGCCCAGGGAAAAGAAGGGGGAAACGCGCCAGTCGGGAAACGGTTGCGCCAGCATGCTGCCTTTTAATGAGATACTGCTGGAGAGATTACCGATTGATTCTGATGCCGTGATCTCTGCGGACAAGAACTTATTAAAGGCGTAACCGCCATAAATAGAGAGTACCGCAGCCTCACCCATCTGGCCTCCGGTAACACCCAACTCCCAACGCCGCTGAATAAAATCACTCTGGGTCGCATCCTTGATCTGTACCGGCTCACCATTTGGTGACAGGGTGCGCGCCATCTGCTCTCTTCTTGCCCAGCCTTCCTTGCCATCCTGCGTCCGTAGTTGAAACATATCCGTCTTACGTCTGATGACCTCAACCAGTTGGCCACGTTCAATGACATAGAAAATCGGATAGGCGCTGCCGGGCCCCGTATGCAATTCTATATAAGGGTCCGCTATCTTGACCTGCTGAGGCTCGTCTTTGGACCAGAACCCGGCATTAGCCACCGATGAAAACGCAAGCAGGGTCAGGAAAAAAATCAGAAATCGCATAATGGTCTTGCCGGTCCAGAACAGGGATACCGACAGCCTATACCTTTATTGTTATTCACCATGTAACAGCGCTTCAGGCTTGCCTGTGTCGCCATACTCCTCGCGCTGCATTATACAGGCACCCCATCTTCGTCTGTCTACTAGTATCCCCATATTAGACCAGACTCTAATTCTGAGGTGCTCGAGGATCAAATGGATTATTAAAGTACTGCGCTCCAATATCCAGCCATTCGGTTACAAGACGTAACTCCGAGGGCGACATAAACAGGGAATGATCCACAGTACCGGCTGTACTACGCATCTTGGTCAAGAATCGACTGCTGTTGGCACCATTGGCCGACATCGAAGGCGTCACATTGACCGGCACATCAACAAAGATGGGCGCGCCCGTCACCGGATCCACCGTACCCGAATCCACCGAGATCAGTCGCTCCTGCAGGGCCGTACCCCCGGCATTCAACTCCAGCTCGGTATCAGTCTCCAGCAACTCCCTATAAGCATTCTTCTGCCCATTATCAACAATCGTTGGATCATCATTCAGGTTGTTATCACTTAGATTCAGCTGACCGGCGGGCACCTGGATCAGGTCGGCGGGATCATCATTCACGCGCGTACTATGGCAACTGGTACAGGTATCTGGACCTGGATCACCAGCCACCACGGGAACCCCGCGGCTCTTGGCCCAGAGCAGGTGTATATGATCTTCGTAATGGATCAGGATTCGACACTTATTATCCCATGCTGTCAGACAGGAGCTTGAAGTCGGAGGACTCATGGGAACCGCAGCGGCCGGATCAAAGATCTCGCCCGCGAGCTGAAG
>JANTGN010000111.1 GCA_024762895.1 Thiotrichales bacterium | reverse complement strand
CAGACAGAGGCGACTGACCTGGATATCAGTGTTACCTAATGGGTTGTAGCGCATACGCAGGGCTTCCTTGGAATGGATATGAAAGTCAGGGGTAATGGCTGATAACGGTCAGCTAAACAGGGCCAGTACGCCGGTAAAGCCGTACAGGTTGTGCTGATAGATCTCACCATTGGCCTGGAATCCAACGATGGGGATATCACCCAGGTGTTCCCGGATTAGCTTCATCTCTGCCGATTCCTCACCAAACATATGTCGACCCCGTCCCAGGCAGGAGATGTAGATTCCGCCCCTGGCTGGCCCTGGTAGTTTCTGTTTCAGCCCTTCCAGCATACGGCTCAGGTCGTTTTGAGCGCTGTTACTGTCACGACGAGTAAAGAGTAGCTCATCCCCTTCCTCGATGCGTTCGCCTATGGCGATTAATTGCTGAGATTCATCCAGGCCAATGATATTTCTGACCATGTAGTCATCATCCCGGGCGTCCTTGATCGGCAATGCGGCAAAGATGTAGCCCGCGATCTTGGAAAGATTGCGTGACAGTATTTCACCAATATCTTCCTTAAGGACTTCAAGGGCTGGTCGCTGATCTAGTTCGATAATGATATTGCGTTCACATCGGGTAATGGTATGTGTGGGGCCTATGGGTTCGCAGCCCTGGGTGTGTGCGACCTGGATGTGGCACTGATCGGAAAACAGGACTCCGGATATGCCGCCACTGAGTGGCTGGTCGGCTATTTGCCAGGGCTCGCTTTGTGAGGAGGTGATGCCCCCAACCAGGGTCGCCGGAGGGAGCCAGCGGGGCAATTCTTCAATGAGGTCCGGGGTCAGGGGGTTTCCGGGGTCACCATGCAGGATGCTGACCACATGATCCTGGGTCATGAGCCAGGATTGCAGGGGCTCAAGTGGGGTCTCGGGATGTGCCTTGATCAGGGGTAGGATTCTGAACTCTTCTGGAGGGATTTCCATGGCCAGTATCGCGACCGCCGGTCGGTCGTAGATCTCCTCACCGGTGAGGTTCAGGGCCATGCCAACAGAGCCTGCCCAGTGCGGGATGCCTGTGGTGAGTTTGAGCTCAGCCAGTAAAAGAGGCAGTCGATCGGCCAGGGCATCAGTGACATAGAGGAATGCGAGCGTGTAGGGCGAGGTGTCCCCCAGTTGTTGAGAGCAGTCTTTGACCAGTGCGGCTATATCTGGGCCGGCGCTATGGGCAAGGCGCATACCAAGGCTCCACTGAGTTCGAAAAATCAGTTAGTTTGAAGTTTATTGTTGCCCGAAACAAAAACCCCGGCAAGCGCCGGGGTTTCTGAACAAGGTTAATGTGATCTTAACCTTTGTTGGTCAGCATGTCATGGATGATGGGGGTCAGGATAATCTCCATGGCGAAACCCATCTTGCCACCCGGAACAACCAGGTTGTTTGGGCGAGACATGAAGGAACCATCAATCATGCTCAGCAGTTCAGGGAAGTTGGTGTTGAACTTCTTGGGGTCCTTGAACCGAATAATGACAAAACTCTCGTCGGGTGTGGGGATTTCACGTGCAATGAAAGGGTTAGAGGTATCGACGGTAGCCACACGCTGGAAGTTGATATCGGTACGTGAGAACTGCGGGGTAATGTGGTTGACGTAATCCGGCATGCGACGCAGGATGGTGTCCACAATGGCCTCAGCCGAGTAGCCACGTTCTGCGTTGTCGCGATGGATCTTCTGAATCCATTCCAGGTTGACAACAGGCACGACGCCAACACCCAGATCAACGAACTGTGAGGCATCGATGGTATCGGTCTTGACCAGGCCATGAAGACCTTCATAGAACATCAGGTCGGAACCTTCGGCAATGTCTTCCCAGGGGGTGAACTCACCGGGTTTGTGGTTGGTGCCCAGCCGAGCGTTATGCTCTACCGCTTCTTCTTCGCTATGAATGTAGTAGCGCTTCTTGCCACCACCAGTCTCGCCGTAGGACTTGAACATCTCTTCAATCTTGTCGAAGTGATTGGCTTCGGGGCCAAAATGGCTAAATGACATATTGCCGGCAGCTTCCTGCTTTTTAACTTCTTCACGGAAGGCCATGCGATCCAGGCTGTGCAGGCTGTCACCTTCGATAATCACGGGATTGATGCTTTCGCGACGGAAGATGTTTTCAAAGGCGCGTTTGACCGTTGAGGTGCCGGCGCCCGATGAGCCGGTAACGGCGACAATAGGGTGCTTCTTGGACATTCTGTTCTCCTAATGAAACGTATAAGGACTTGATTTTTAAGCCAGGTGACCGGAATACCCGAAAATCAGGTGCTCGAGTCATACGGCTAGGAAGTCGAAAAACAGGACATTTTACCGATTTTGGTCATTATTAGCTAATCCTCGAACGGGTTCCTGGCCTGTCTCCTTTTAGGTAGTCCCTAAATGTTGAAAGTGCTATCGTTTCCTGAATAACCACAGGCATTAGCAGGGCAATCAAAATATGGGAGGGGGCATGTGGCACTTAATCGGGGGAATGGCATTGATTCTTAGCACAGGTACGGTCAATGCAGCAGAGATGGGGCATCAACTGGATCTCACCAATACCTACTGGGGCTGGATCGCGCTAGGCCTGTTCATCCTGGCCTATGTCGTGGTCATCTTTGAAGAGAGCCTTCATCTGCGCAAGTCTAAGCCGGTAATCGTGGCCGCAGGTGTCATCTGGTTGCTGGTAGCTACGGCCTATGCCGCTCATGGCGATATACACACCCCAGAGATCATGGTGCGGCACAATATCCTTGAGTATGCCGAACTCATGCTCTTTCTCCTGGCTGCCATGACCTACATCAATACCCTGGAGGAGCGGGGAGTCTTTAATGCGCTTCGGGGCTGGCTGGTATCCAAGGGTTTTTCCCTGCGAATGATTTTCTGGATTACCGGGTTGCTCGCCTTCGTCATTTCTCCTATAGCAGATAACCTGACCACCGCCTTGCTGATGGCGGCCGTGGTCATGGCTGTGGCCCGAGACAAACCGGCCTTTGTGGCTGTGGCCTGCATCAATATTGTAGTGGCCGCCAATGCCGGTGGGGCGTTTAGTCCTTTTGGGGACATCACGACGCTGATGGTCTGGCAGAAAGGCATTATCGAGTTTCACGAATTTTTTAATCTCGTCATTCCTTCCATCGTGAACTGGGTAGTCCCGGCCATCATCATGTCCCTGACCATTGCCAGGGATAAACCAGCCCCTATGGCTGAAGCAGTCGAGATCAAGAAGGGTGGGTTTGTGGTCATCGGCCTGTTCCTGGTAACGATTGCCCTGGCCGTATCCTTCCACAACTTTTTCCATCTCCCGCCGATGATTGGCATGATGACGGGTATGGGCATACTCAAGTTTTATGGTTATTACCTCAAGCGTTCTGAGGCTCGGCATGGTACGCGTTACAATCAGTCCGGCTCGGATGCAGAAGAGGTGACATCGTCCATGAGCGACGTGGCGCTGGGCAGTGAATCGAAGATGGGCGAGGAGCAGGGACCGTTCGACATTTTTTCACAATTACAGCGTGCCGAGTGGGACACCCTGATGTTCTTCTACGGGGTCATACTCTGCGTTGGCGGCCTGGGTGCCCTGGGTTACCTCGGCTTGGTCTCTCAGCTGATGTATACCGATCTGGGGCCCACCAAAGCCAATATCCTGGTCGGTATTCTGTCGGCTATCGTCGATAATATTCCCGTTATGTTTGCTGTTCTGAGTATGTTGCCCAAGATGTCAGAAGGCCAGTGGCTACTGGTCACTCTCACGGCCGGCGTGGGCGGTTCACTCCTCTCCGTGGGCTCTGCAGCGGGAGTGGCGTTGATGGGGCAGGCACGGGGTATTTATACCTTCTTTGCCCACCTTAAGTGGACCTGGGCTATTGCCCTGGGGTATGCGGCCAGTATCTGGGCGCATTTACTGGTTAATAGTCACCTGATGTAAGACGTTGAAGCCATGAACACATTTGAGCGGTTATCGGTCGCCTTTATGGATGAGGAGCACGAGGAATTTGTCGATCAGCTGAATAGTATCGAGGTCCTGCTTAATGGTGAGGCCACCGATGACGAGGTCGATGCGGCACTGGTCAAACTCATACAGCATACGCGCGAACATTTTGGTCATGAAGAAGAGCAGATGGCGGCGATCAATTTCCCCCCCTATGTGCCTCATAAACGTGAGCATGATCGGGTACTGGAGGGCATGGAGGCGATGATGGCTCGATGGCAGGATACCCGAGACGTCGCCTGGTTGCAGGGCCAGATTACCAACCTCTGGAAGTGGTTTGAGATCCACCTGGATACCATGGACCGGGTGACAGCGCACTTCATTGCCAGGTCAGGTAATACTTAGCCTGGTCTCGGGCTACCCCTTTCTTAAGGGGTTATTTTCGAGTGAATATCAGGTCCCAGGTGCCATGGCCTAGACGATGCCCACGGCGTTCAAACTTGGTGATGGGCCGGTGGCCAGGCCTGGGCACATAGTCTCCGCTTTCGGAGCAATTTTTAAAATCATGCGAGCCCTGCATGACCTCCAGCATGTGTGCTGCATAGTCCTGCCAGTCCGTGGCCATATGGAAAAAACCGCCTGAGCGCAGGCGAGATGCCAGGAGTTTGACAAATTCGGGCTGCACGATACGCCGCTTGTGGTGCTTTTTCTTATGCCAGGGGTCAGGAAAGAAGAGCTGCACGCCGGACAGGCTTGAAGGAGGTATCTGCCGAGTCAGTATGTCGACGGCATCGTCGCTCATCAGGCGCAGGTTGTTCAGACCCTTTTCATCAATGAGTTTTAAAAGGTGACCCACGCCGGGTCGATGGACTTCTATGCCGACGTAATTGTTTTCGGGCATTTTCTCCGCCATTCGGGCCAGTGATTCGCCGTTTCCGAATCCGATTTCCAGTATGATGGGGTGTTTGTTCCCAAATAGGGTTTTAAAATCAATGGGTTGTGCGCTATTCTCGATGCCGTAAATGGGCCAGAGTTGTTCCAGGGCGTCTTGTTGCCCATGCGTCAGGCGTCCCTCGCGGCGCACGAAACTACGAATCTTGCGTTTATATTCGGGATTATCCATAGAAACTAGACCCAGCCGCCAACTACTCAGGCGGACATTCAAAGATCGGGCTGAAAGAGGGTCGACTCCTAAAAGAAGGTGCCATCGATAGGTGAAGAGGCGGAGGCATAACGCTTACGTGGCATGCGTCCTGCCAGAAAGGCCTCGCGCCCAGCCTGTATGCCTTTTTTCATGGCGGAGGCCATCAGGACCGGGTCTTTGGCGGCGGCGATCGCGGTATTCATCAGCACCCCATCGCAGCCCAGCTCCATGGCAATGGCGGCATCCGAGGCCGTGCCTACACCCGCATCGACGATGATCGGGACCCGGGCATTTTCGATGATTTCGAGAATATTGTAGGGGTTACGTATGCCCAGTCCAGACCCGATGGGCGCGGCCAGGGGCATGACCGCCACACAGCCGATCTCTTCCAGGCGCTTGGCAATGATGGGGTCGTCATTGGTATAGACCATGACCTTGAAGTCATCCTTTACCAGGATTTCTGCGGCCTCGATGGTGGCTATGGTATCGGGGAACAGGGTCTTTTCATTGCCCAGGACCTCCAGTTTCACCAGGTCATGGCCGTCGAGCAGTTCGCGGGCCATGCGGCAGGTGCGCACCGCATCCTCGACATTGTAGCAACCGGCCGTATTGGGCAGCAGGGTATAGCGGTCCATTGGCAGGACATCAAGCAGATTGGGCTCGTCAGGGCTCTGGCCAATGTTGCTTCTGCGAACCGCGATGGTGATGATCTCGGCGCCGCTGGCTTCTACGGCATTCCTTGTCTCATCCAGGTCCTTGTATTTACCAGTGCCAACGAGCAGTCGGGACTGGTAGGACTTGCCCGCAATAATGAGTGAATCGTTGTTTTGCATATTTATCCGCCACCTATGGCCTGGACGATCTCAATCTGGTCGCCAGGTTTGAAAGAATGTGTTTCAAATGCACTGCGGGGTACGATTTCTTGATTGGACTCAATCGCAATGCGTTTGCCTCCAAGTTCAAGAAGATCAATTAGTTGTGTAGCAGTGATTGCCTCCGGGACATCCCGTGACTCGCCATTGATGATGACTTGCATGGCGTCATTCTCGCGTCGATGTGAAACCGTGTAGTTTACCGGAGTCCGAGGTCTTCCGCAGTAAGTCTGTAGCCAAGAGAGCTAGTTTTATAGTGGCAGGGGATGTGCCTGGTCATGTGATTATTCCCTCAAATAAGGGTTAAAAGGTGATTTTTATCAATAAATCTTAAATAAATATTGGCTCAATGGAAATATTGTCGTCCGTTTCTCGGCCCTGAACGTGTAATAAAGAAATAATTCGTCAACAGTATCAATATATGAGAGTAGGAATCACTCATGAATATGCATGTTATTCATATCAGGCGCCGGTTGGCCTTAATTTTGTTTATAGCCATGTCTGGTGTGGCTGGCTGTAACACGAGTACTGGTGAAGACGATGATTCGCCAAGCAATGCAGCCCCCGTCGTTAATGCCGGAACCGATCAGAATATTGCCCTGGCAGGTTCAGCGATCCTGAATGCCACCGTAACCGATGATGGACTGCCTGCGGGGATTACCCTGAGCTATGCCTGGACCCAGGACAGCGGTCCCGGAACCACGACCTTTGCCGATGCCACGGCCGTCGATACCACGGCCACCTTTAGCGCGGCCGGTAATTATGTACTCAGGCTAACGGCCGATGACAGTGACCTCAGTGGTACCGATACGGTTAATGTGACAGTTACGGATGTGGCCAATGTTGCCCCTGTCGTTGATGCCGGGCCGGATCAGAGTATTGCCTTGGCGGGAACCGCGACCCTGGACGCCACCGTGACCGATGATGGTCTGCCTGCGGGGAGTACCCTGAGCTATGCCTGGACCCAGGACAGCGGACCGGGAACCACCACCTTTGCCGATGCAGCGGCTGTGGATACCACGGCCACCTTTAGCGCGGCGGGTGATTATGTGCTCAGGCTGACGGTTGACGACAGTGATCTCAGCGGCACAGATACGGTTAATGTAACGGTGAGTGCGGTTGCGCCTTCGCCCATCGTGGTGGGCGTCTATGATGCTACCGTCGTGGAAGGCGCTAACGACCTGGGTTTTCTAGTTGTTCTCTCTGAGACCAGTGCGAGTACCGTCACAGTGGATTACAGCACGATGGATGGAACAGCAGTTGATGCCGAGGATTACCAGGCAGCCAACGGTCAACTCAGCTTTGCACCCGGTGAAACGCGTAAAACAGTGACTGTGCCGGTGCTGCTGAATGCCGCCGCACAGGCTACCACGAGTAAGGGCATGCATCTGGAGCTGAGCAATCCCGGTAACGTGACCCTGGGCCGTGATACCGGCGTGGGTCATATTATCGATAAAGACCAGATGGTAAACGCCACGGCCTTTGATCCGACCTGGTCCGCACAAGGCGTATTCAAGAATGCCGATACCTGTTCGGGCTGTCATACTGCCAGCGCGGAGGGTTCCACACCTGTCGTCATGCGCGCGCCCATCAACGATCCCAGTGGCGAGGATGTGAGTCCCTCGACGCAGTGGGATCACAGCGTCATGGCACATGCCTTTGATGACCCCTACTACCAGGCGGCGGTTCAGGATGAGGCCAGTCACTTCCCTCATCTGGCCGGATTCATTGAAGATACCTGCCTGACCTGTCATTCGCCGATGGCCAGGACTCATGCCCATCAGGCAGGAGTTGGCCTGACCGTAGATTCCAGTTGTATCGATCCCAATGGCTGCTATCGCTTTGATACGGCAGCAACTCAGGACCATGCCCGTGAGGGGGTGAGTTGTACTGCGTGTCATCAGATCCAGGACGACGGCAACCTGGGGACGGCGGCCTCATTCTCGGGGGCATTTACCATCTCGGATAGCGCCATGGAAATTTATGGTCCCTACTCGGGCCCGGTGGGTAGTAACATGAGGAACCAGACGGGATATACCCCACAGTTGGGTGCGCATACCGAATCGTCTGAGCTATGTGCTACCTGCCATACGTTGCATACACCGACTCTGGACCCGGAAAACGGCCAGCCAACGGGCAATATGTTCCTTGAGCAGGGGCCATACTTTGAGTGGCAGAACAGCGTCTATACCACCGGTGAGCCACAGGAGCAGCAATGCCAGGGATGTCACATGCCCGA
>JANTGN010000110.1 GCA_024762895.1 Thiotrichales bacterium | reverse complement strand
ATCTTTAGTCTCTACAACCGCGCATTACGAAAAGACCCCACCCTGCAGGGCAAGGTCGTGCTTGAACTGACGATCGCTCCGAATGGCAAGGTCACCAAATGCCGTATTGTTTCCAGTGAACTTAATGACCCAACACTGGAAAGAAAACTGGTTTCCCGTGTCAAACTGTTCAAATTTAAAGCTTCCAATGTGTCTCAGGTAACGATCACCTACCCGATCGACTTCCTGCCTTCATAAGTAGCCTTGTCAACTTTGCAGACTCAATTGATTTCACCATGCTGATTGATAGCCCTAATCATCAGCATGGTGAAATCAATTGACTTAAAACAAACTATTGCACTAAACTGATTCACGAATTCATCGCCAGGGGTGTGAGACAATCCGTCGAAAACCATACCAATGCCGTGAATTAAAACGCATTTACGGATGCCGCTGTTTTCTCTCCCAGCACATGCTCCCATTATTACCATTCCAACAGAAAACTGATTCAATATTCCTGTCCTTAGGTAAATCTATATGATACGACTTGGGCAGATCCCCCCCTGAACTTAATAATTAATGGACACCATCATGGAATCGTCAAAAGATGTTTCCCATGAGCCCTCAAAAGCGAAGACCCCGGAAGGGCTCTATATCCTCCTAATCAGTGTACATGGTCTTATACGAGGCCATAATCTGGAACTAGGCCGTGATGCAGATACCGGCGGACAAATAAAATATGTACTAGAGCTCGCTCGTGCATTGTCGCATCGCCCTGAGGTAGCACAGGTTGACTTAGTCACTCGAAAAATCGATGATCCTCAGGTTGACAGTGGTTATGCGCAGCCCATCGAGGAGTTGGGCAATGGCGTACGCATCATTCGAATAGAGGCAGGACCTTCTGAATATATCCCCAAAGAGGAATTATGGGATTACCTGGAAAATTTTGCCGATAATACTCTATCGCAACTGAAATCCAGCAAGCGCATGCCCGATTTGATTCATAGTCATTATGCCGATGCGGGTTATACAGGCTGCCTTATTTCTCACCAGCTCGGCATACCATTGATTCATACCGGCCATTCTTTAGGGAGAGTCAAACGGCGTCGTCTGCTGGCAGCTGGCCTGGATGCTGATGTCATTGAACAGCGTTATAAGATGTCTCGCAGGATCGAAGCGGAAGAACAGACGCTTGCTACGGCAGAAAGAGTGATCACCAGCACCAGCCAGGAGATCGAAGAGCAATACGGATTATACGATCATTATCAACCCGAACAGATGCGCGTAATCCCCCCGGGTACCAATCTGGAGCAGTTTCACCCCCCCATGGGTGATGAATGGCATACCGATATTGCCAAAGAGATTCAACGATTTTTGGGTGAGCCCCAGAAACCCATCATCCTGGCACTATCCCGGCCTGATGCACGCAAGAACATTGCCTCACTGGTAATGGCGTATGGAGGTTCTGAGGAACTACAGGCCGCGGCCAATCTAGTCATCATTGCAGGGAACAGGGAAGACATCACTGATCTTGATGAGGGCGCCCAGGAAGTACTGACAGATCTCCTGCTCATGATCGATCGCTTTGACCTGTATGGCAGAGTGGCCTATCCCAAGCATCACTCTTCAAAAGAAGTTGCCCTGATCTATCGTCTGGCTGCGGCCTCGGGAGGAGTATTCGTCAATCCCGCTTTGACCGAACCATTTGGGCTTACCTTGATCGAGGCGGCCGCAAGCGGATTACCTATCGTTGCGACAGAGGACGGCGGCCCCAGAGATATACTCTCAAATTGCAAGAACGGTTTGCTCATCGATCCTCTTGATACGGAGCAGATTTCCAGCAGACTTCTTTCTGTACTAAATGACTGGGAAGGCTGGCAGGAACGCTCAAGCAACGGCCTGCAGGGTGTTAGAGAACACTATTCCTGGGAAGCCCACGCTGCGCGTTATATCGAGGTTGTGCGGCCCATCATTGATAAAACCGAGGTGCTTGTACGGCCACCCAAGATCAGGCGCCCCATGCTTTATCATGATCGTGCAATTTTTTCAGATCTTGATCAAAACCTGCTGGGTGATACTCAGTCTCTTGCAAAACTCGTCAAGAGGCTTCGTGACAACCGAAAGTGTGCCACCTTTGGTATTGCATCCGGACGACGTCTGGACTCTGCCCTCAGGATAATGAAGCAATACAACATACCTGAACCCGATGTACTTATCACCAGCGGGGGCACTAAGATCCACTACCAGCCTGACCTGACAGAGGACAAAAACTGGGAAAAACACATCGATTATCAGTGGAATCCTAATTCAGTGAAACGGGCACTTGCAGATTTACCTGGATTAAATTTGCAGGAAAAGCAAGAGCAGAGCAAATTCAAGATCAGCTACTATATCGATCCCAGCAAAGCGCCTTCTCTGGAAGAGATCAATAAAATATTGCACCAACAGGAGTTATCCGTTAATGCCATTCTTTCATTCGGACAATATCTCGACATCCTGCCCATCAGGGCGTCAAAGGGACTAGCGCTGCGCTATTTTGCTTCCCGCTGGAATATACCACTGGAACATGTTCTGGCTGCCGGTGGATCCGGAGCAGATGAAGACATGATGCGCGGTAATACATTGGCCGTGGTGGTTGGCAATCGTCATGATGAAGAACTGTCCCAACTCATAGAACTGGATCGCATTTACTATGCCAGGGCTCAATATGCCGGTGGCATACTGGAGGCCCTGGATTACTACAGATTTTTCGATAAGTGCACTATCCCTGAAGACACCTGAAACCCATGACAGACTCTCGACTATTACTTTGTACAGACCTTGATCGCACCCTGATTCCTAATGGAAGTCAGGACGAATCACCATCCGCCAGAAGATACTTTGAACACCTGGTTTCTCATGAACAGGTCACCCTGGTCTATGTCACCGGTCGACACAAGGAGCTGGTTACAGAGGCCATCGACACGTACGGGCTTCCTGTCCCCGACCTGGTGATCAGTGATGTTGGAACAGTAATCTATGACACAAGCACCCAAGACTGGACTTCCTGGTCATCCTGGGAAAATGAAATAAGGCCCCTATGGGCAGGCTTTTCCCATGCTGATCTTGCAATATTATTTCAAAATATTGATGAATTAACGCTTCAGGAACCTGAAAAACAAAATGCCTACAAACTCAGTTATTATCTACCCCTGCACACCGACATAGACCAACTATTACTGGAAATGGAAGAGCGCCTAAATCGTAACGGGGTTCTCGCAAGTCTTATCTATAGTGTCGATGAATTAGCCGATACCGGCTTACTTGATGTCCTGCCACGAAATGCCACTAAATTACATGGACTGCAATTTGTAAGAGAACGTCTCGGATTTACTCTGCCGGAAACTGTCTTCTCTGGTGATAGCGGTAATGATATCTCGGTACTGGCCAGCGAGGTCCAGGGTACACTAGTCGCCAATGCCAGTCATTCAGTTCGTGAACAGGCGGCTTTCGAGGCCAGACAAAATAATAATTCCGATACCCTATATATTGCCTCGGGTGGATTTTTAGATATGAATGGAAACTATTGCGCTGGCATCCTCGAAGGTGTTGTACATTACTGCCCTTATACACGGCCCTGGATAGTGGAATAGACTATGGACAACCTCAAGAAAGCACGCCCAGTGATCTTTGGTGAAGTCCTGTTCGATTGCTTCCCGGATGGGTCGGAAATACTGGGAGGCGCCCCATTTAATGTTGCATGGCATCTACAGGCATTTGGTGCCAACCCTTTGTTTATCTCCAGCATTGGAAATGACAGCTTCGGTCAGCGCATCACAGAGGCCATGCAAGAATGGAGTATGGACTCAAGCGGCATTCAGACCGACACACAGCACCCTTCGGGTAAGGTTGAAATTACCTTTCAGGGAAATGATCACAGCTTTGTCATTGCCGATCATAGTGCCTATGATTATATTAATTCTGCCAATCTGCCAATACTGCCTGAAGATTATTTTATTTATCATGGAAGCCTGGCCTTACGCCACGAAACATCAGGGAATACGCTAGATCTAATTAGAAATAGCCATCCTTCATTTATAGACATTAACCTTCGGAGCCCCTGGTGGGAAAAGGATAAAATAACTTCATTACTGGAGAAAGCCACCTGGATTAAACTCAATCAGGATGAACTTGATATTGTTATCCCTGATACACAGGACCTGGACCAGCAAATAATACAACTTCGCAAGCGATTCCCTGCCAGCCTCTTTATCATCACCCTGGGCAACAAGGGTGCCGTGGCCATCGATAAAAATGGCCACCAGTCATCAATTCAACCACAAAGACAGTATAAAGTTGTTGATACCGTAGGTGCAGGTGATGCCTTTACCAGTGTCATAATCCTGGGTATTCTCAATGAATGGCCCATGGCGACGATGCTGGACCATGCACAGTCCTTTGCCAGTGCAATAACAGGCATACGGGGAGCAACCAGTACGGATATGGATTTCTATGGTTTCTTCTTATCTGCATGGGGTCTTTAAGTGATCGCTAGAAACAGGGGCATGTTTTATGTATGAACAGGTTTCACATTCACTACTAAACGAGATTCTCGACGAACTTAAACCCGAGATACGGAAACAGGATCTTCGTCATTTTTATACTCGACTAGGCGCCAATTTCTACGCCATTCATTCTCTTTTTCACGTGCTTTATGGTGAACGAGATGACTTCAAGGAACAGATGATCCATCTGGTCGAAGTCATGGCTTCACAGTACATCAAACGCCCTGATGCGCTGGAAAAACTCGACATTGAGAGAGAGCAGGATCATAACTGGTTCCTAAGCCAGGAATGGGTTGGCATGGCCCTTTATTCTGATGGTTTTGCGGGTAATCTAAAAGGACTGGAAGAAAAGCTCAGTTACTTTAATGAACTGGGTATCAATATGGTTCATGTCATGCCCATACTTAAATGCCCTGAGGGCGCCAGTGATGGCGGTTATGCGGTCAGTGATTTTCGCGATATAGACCCCAGGGCTGGCAGTCTTGATGATCTGTTGAGCCTCGCCACCTCAATGCGCAAACGCGGAATTCTGTTAACCCTGGATGTCGTGCTAAACCATACCTCCAATGAACATCTATGGGCACAAAAGGCCCGTCAGGGTGAAACTCAATACCAGGACTATTATTATATTTTCGAAAATCGTGAAATCCCCGACATGTTCGAGGAAACCATGCCAGAGATTTTTCCTCAGACCGCACCCGGAAATTTCACCTGGGATGAGGCCATGGAAAAATGGGTGATGACGGTTTTCAATAATTACCAATGGGACCTCAACTATTGCAATCCCGCCGTTTTTATCGAAATGCTGGACATTATACTATTTTGGTCTAATCATGGCGCGGACATCATTAGACTTGATGCTGTTGCGTTCTTATGGAAAAAAATTGGCACAACCAGTCAGAATCAACGCGAGGCTCACCTGATACTTCAGCTAATGAAGGACTGCTGTCAGGTCACGGCACCAGGCGTTCTGTTTATTGCAGAGGCTATCGTTGCACCCGTGGAAATTGCAAAGTATTTTGGTGAGGATGCGGTCATTGCTAAGGAATGCGAAATTGCCTACAACGCTACCTATATGGCGCTGTTATGGGATGCCGTAGCAACCAAAAGCACTAAACTCCTCAACCAGGGAATACAAAGCCTGCCCGACAAGCTTGACCGTGCAACCTGGTTGAATTACATCCGTTGCCATGATGACATAGGCTTAGGTTTCGATGATACCGACATCCGACTGTCTGGTTATGAACCTCAAGCGCATCGAAAGTTCCTGGTTGATTACTACACTGGTGTTTATGATGACTCACCAGCCAGGGGACAGCCCTTTGGATACAATGAAAAAAGCGGGGATGTCCGTATATCTGGTTCCCTCGCATCGCTTATAGGACTTGAGGCTGCACTAGAAAGAAATGATCCCGTCGAGATTGATATTGCAATCAAGAAAATCCTGTTACTGAACAGTATGATTTTTTCTTTTGGCGGAATGCCCCTGCTTTACTATGGTGACGAGCTAGGGACTCTTAATGATTATTCCTATCTTGAAGATGAAAACAAGGCTATGGATAGCCGCTGGCTACATCGCCCCAGGATCGACTGGGATAAAGCTGAGTTACGATTCCAACATGGCAGCATTGAACAGAGGATCTTTGATGGTGTAAAAAACATGATCGCTGTGCGCAAGAGAATTTCTGCTTTTGCGGATTTCAACAATCGTGAATTACTCCATCTGCAAAACCCTCATCTATTTGCCTTCCTGCGCACCAACCTTGATAGACCTGGGGAATCGATCCTGGTAGTGGGGAATTTTGATGACTCTCCACAATTCCTCGAACTAAACGAGCTTGGCAATCGCGGAAACTTCGAATATGGGCGCCTCAGGGATGTCTATTCAGGTAAGTCACCGAACTTGTTCAATGATCAGCTTGTCATCCCCCCAAATCAATTTTACTGGCTGACCGATTAGCTCTGTTCGGAATTCCTTTTGGCTGGGCATTCAATCCTGGTGAATAAGATATTCAATTGATCTTATTAAAACTACAGGATACTGACACGCTTCTCAGGACAAATGAAATAGGCCTGTTGCAGGTAGAGTAAAATCAATCAAACCACCCTTGCCCAGGTTCCGGGGTAGGTAAGGTATTCCTGGTATTTCTGGGTTCGGGTGTTTCACCACGGAGTTTCTCGTCTCGCCTCAGGGCCTGCCCACAGGGATCGCGACTGGATAAAAACCGGTCCCAGAAACCCTGGGCAAGGATCGATAGACCTCCGGTAGCGACCGCAGCACCCGTGGCTAAAGTCGCCCCACCAGCATCAAGCGCAATGGCAGGCCGGCTCAAACTTCCACCCAACCTGATAAAAGGATTAGTAATGACGCTGGCGCTTATGCCTAATCCCTTTCGAGGCCGTGTACTGAAACCAATATTGATCCGCTCGGTATCCAGATCAACCCTGCCACCACTCACGATATTCAGTTTATCGGTTTGAATCACCAGGGCCTGTACATCTGCAGTACCTTTTTCAAGACTAACAATAAAAACACTACAATTGAGCTGTGTAGTAGGCTCTGATTTTGAAAATGGGTTAATCGTCTGAAACAATTCATAGAGCACATCAGAGAGCAGGAAATTCATGCTGTTATTATTAACACGCCCTTCACCCTGTACCATTTTAACTCGACCATTCAACGAGGCGGCCAACTGGTGATAGGTGCTCCCACTGCCAGTCAAACTGGCCTCCAAATTGACTGGTGGATAGGTTGCCGGATCCTGGTTGGGCGCTGACGCCAGCCCAATCCGTAACTGCTCACCCATGATATCAATATCGATACTGGCACCATCAGCCTCGCGCATAATATAAAGATCACCCGCGAGCTTCCCTCCGAGTGGCCCACTTCCTTCAAGTCCCGTTACCCGGATGCCTCCCTCCTTGATCAGAACCTTTGCCGAAAGATCCAGTACCGCCCCCCGTTTATTAATGTTTTCCACCTCGTCAAAGTGAAACGCCAGGTCCAGGTTCACTTTCTTCAGAACATCTAATTTGATCGGTGTATCTGGAAATAACAACTGTGGTTTTTGCTCAGGGGGCTTCATAACGGCACTATCAGTCGCAGCAGTCTGCTTTGATGCTTCACGAATTTCAGTCGGGACCGCTTCCGGCCCTGCTTCTTTTGCCAGCAAAGAAAAATCCAGGTAGCTGGAACGAACACTTCCACTCAACAGTGGAGGCTCTCCCTTAGTCAGTTTCAGATCACCAGAAAGATTGTTGCGCCCCAGTTGAGCCACCATACGGTCGATATGAAAGGCATCATCTATGCCACTTAAATGTCCATCGAAACTAAAGGCGCCCTCGGGGAGTGGCCGACCCAGTATGGCCGCAATGGCATCGAGGCCTTCTCCCTGAGCCGAGACGGTAAGCTCCGATCCATCAATATTATTCCAGTTTCCTATATGACCCTCCAACTGGCCAGTGATATCTGCCAGCTTGATTTTTACATTTTCAAAACGGGTGTGATTTTTATCCTTGGCGACATTCCCTTTGATCTGAAATGGGATTTCCCGCTCAACGGGGTGATCGAGAAAGTCATCGATGTCATCCCCGCTAATATCCAGGCTCAGCCGTGTTTTTAAGTATTCCGGTGGATCACCAATGGTTCCATTAATCTTAACGCTCGCCCCTCCTATGGTGCCACTAACACC
>JANTGN010000109.1 GCA_024762895.1 Thiotrichales bacterium | reverse complement strand
TCTATATTTTGCCGAGCTCAGGACTGCGCTGCAGACACGCAGTAGCGAGTGTGATTTCGATGATCTCGAGCAGGAGTGGCGCGCGCTTTATCCCCTTGCCTGGACCGACTTTCATCGTTTTGTGAAGGGATGGAGCCCGGGGCACTGGAAGATACATAGTTATAGCGAACGCCTGGCCCACGAGGTCGTTGCTCGACTAAACGCATGAGGGCGGTAAGTTTATTTTAATCTGCTCTGCACCCAATAAAAATAATCGTCTAAACTCTTCTTAACAAATAGGCAGGGGTAGTGCGCAAAACCTGATCAATGGATACGCATAGGCTCAATTAAACCGAGCCCAGGATTCCAACTGTTCGGTATCTGACCCGTTTAACCAGCAGAGTTTGTCATTGTCTGTTCTTACCAGTCGAACGACTCAACAGGGAGCGCTTCATGGCAGAATTTCCAGTAAATACACATCGATTTGATCCCTACAAAAATTTTAAGTTTCGCCTGAAATGGGATGGTCGCTATGTGGCCGGAATTAGCAAGGCGACAGGGCTCTCACGCCACACGCAGGTCATTGAGTGGCGACAGGGTGGTGACCCTGGTATGACGCGACAAATGCCAGGGTTCACCCGGTTTGATCCCATTACCCTGGAGCGAGGGATTACCCATGATCCGGAGTTTGAGGAGTGGGCAAACAAGGTCTGGGGTCTGGGTCGAGGCCTGGGTTCGGAGGTGTCCTTAAAGGATTTTCGTAAGGACATTATCCTGGAGCTGATGAATGAGGCCGGGCAGGTCGTAATCAGCTATAAACTTTATCGCTGTTGGGTGAGTGACTATACTGCAGTGCCGGAACTGGATGCGAACGCACCGGCAGTGGCAATTCAGTCTATCACCCTGGTACACGAAGGCTGGGAGCGAGATGAGGCAGTGACAGAACCTACCGAACCCAGTATCTAATAGCGATGTCTTCTCCACATTTAATGAAAGGCGCCCTGACGGTTTCCGGGGAACGGTCCGGTTTAATACAGTCGGTAGTTTTTCAGTTTAATCCTGAAACGATCAGGCGTATTCAGAATTATTCAGAATCAGACAATAGACTGTCAGAATCGATACGATTTGAGCTGGTCCTCTCCGCCATGGAGACTCGGGAACAGGATGCGTCCGAGGTATTTGAGCATGGCATCTACCCACAAC
This sequence comes from Thiotrichales bacterium, assembly GCA_024762895.1. Classification (GTDB taxonomy): domain Bacteria; phylum Pseudomonadota; class Gammaproteobacteria; order J044; family J044; genus JANTGN01. Next base: position 7,046 of record JANTGN010000109.1, on the reverse strand, counting down.
TGGCAGCGATTGAAGAGCTATTGCAGCATCAGACCCAGGTGCGACGTAGAAGCTGGCTTGGCTGGCTGTTTGGATCAAATGATGACCGTTTCCTGGCATGGGTTTACGGGGAGAGGGTCGTTCCCGTCAAGATCCAGCGCATGACGATCAGGGAAGTACTGCATAATTATCATTTGCAACCGATTCATGCCACCGTGGATATAGTCTTACGCGTTCTGACCACCATTGATCTTCGGGGTAATGTAGCGGGGCTGGAGGCCTTAGGCGCCTATCAACAATACCGCAAGATCCAGTCGGAATTGGCTGGGTTTCCTCGCTAATCCTATTTTTGTTTTCCTGAGATACCCTGTTCTATCTGAATTAAATATGCGAAGGTAATTCTACTTACCGAAGTGCAATCGAACAGTTTAGGAAGAGTGACTCATGACCCTGCTTTTTGTTTATTTATCCATCGCTATTGGCGTTTCTTTTTTATGTTCTGTTCTTGAAGCGGTATTGTTATCCATTACCCCGAGTTATGTTGAGCAGGTTAGTACAAGCAGTCCACGTACAGGGGGGATGCTGGCGAAGGTAAAAGGCCGGTTAGATGAATCGCTTTCCAGTATCCTGATACTGAACACCTTTGCACATACCATGGGTGCGGCCGGCGTGGGCTCCCAGGCGGTACGTGTCTTTGGAGAAAAGTGGGAGACGCTGATCGCGGTTTTGCTTACCCTGGCAATCCTATATTTCTCTGAGATCATTCCTAAGACGCTGGGCGCGACCTTCTGGAAAAAGCTGGCAGTGCCCGCGGTCTTCATAATCTCCTGGCTGGTACGGCTGGTTTACCCTCTGGTCTGGCTCTCAACGCGTTTAACCAGGTTGTTCAGCGGCAATAAAGAAAATGAGATAACCCGTGAAGAGATTATTGCCCTGGCCTCATTAGGACATAAAGACGGTACCCTTTTTTCTCAGGAGAATGAGTATCTGTCCAATGTCCTGGGCCTGCGCGAGATCCGTACCGAGCAGGTGCTGACCCCGCGCAGTGTGGTGCATATGCTGGATCAGAACATGACGGTCAGTGAGGCACTGGATCATCCGAAAACCAAGCAGTTTACCCGTATGCCCATTTATGGCGAGGGTTTTGATGATATTCAGGGTAAGGTTATTAAACGTGATCTATTTGAAGCCGAGCGTGCCGGTCATGGAGATGATCCAATCAGTCAATATGCCAAGCCGATCTTCCGGGTCTCGGAGAAGCTACCGGTGCAGCAATTGCTGGATCTTTTCATTAATCAGCATGCACATTTATTCCTGGTTGAGGATGAGTTCGGTCAGACGGCCGGTATCGTGACACTGGAAGATGCCATAGAGACCCTGTTGGGTCGTGAGATAGTGGATGAGAGCGATGTGGTCGAGGATATGCAGGCGCTGGCCAGGGGGAAATACCGGGAACGCCTAAGGGAAGACAGGCAGAAGCAGGACCTGGACGACGAGCAATAATGCTGGTTTCAATAGTGGCTTTTATGGGTTTAAATGCTGATCCTGGCTATTGATTGAAAATACTGGCCAGTTCCATGCTCTGCGTACTCAGGGAGTCGATCGGCAGATCGTTCCCCTGCATATCCAGTGCCCGAAGCCCCTGGCCATCCTGAATGACCAGGGCGTAGGGTTCCTTTCTGGCATTGACCCAGAGGCCATGACTGGCATCGCTGGCAGTCATGGAGAGTTGTTCAATCATGATCAGGGTGAGGTCTCCAATGACAATGGTTTTCCCAGGCTCAAGCCTCATCATCGGCCTGTACCCAGGGCGTAGAACGCCCGTAGTGTGACGGGAGAGAGGGCAAAGATTAGCAGGGTGCCCAGGATCTCTATAGGCACGATGCGGATGGTGCCCTCGCCATCGACCTGAAAGGTGGCACCGTTGAATTCGGGCTGGAGCGACACGTAGGCACCTGCCGGAACCGGGACGGCCATGGCAAGTGGTCCGAGCGTACCCCAGAGCTGGCCAGTATCAGCCGGGTCATCCAGGCCGAGGAGTAACTGCAGCCTGAGCTGATGGATATGGATACAGGCCTTAAGGCGCCTGAGCAGGCGGATCACCCTCGATATGAAGCCCTGGCTGCGTAACATGGCACCCACATGCAGTCTGCTTCGTCCGCGCTTGGGCCGGGCTTTCTTCGGGGCGGTGGGCGCAGCCTGTCTGGTCTTTTCATCCACGGAGTTCAAGGTTATCTGAACCAGCCCGAACAGCCAGCGCAGGGAGGCCTTTACCTCAAGCGAATCCGCTCGACTCAGGCTGAAGCTGAGGTCTAGCGGTATCACTAGTACTACCAGTATCAGGGCCAGCAGGGAGACCAGGAAGATTAGCACGGGGCCTAGTCGCTGTTCTTCTGCACCGCCTTGCCGATGGTGTCGGCCACTGTTTCCAGCATCGAGGAGGTCGGGCTCTTAATGGGCTCCAGGCGCACACCATCCTTATTAATTATGATCATGGCGACCGGCTTAACACCACCCCCACCGCCGGTGCCGGCACCCTTGCCTTCACCGGATTCGCCGCCTTTCATGGTGCCCGTGCCTCCGCCGCCGCCTGCGCCAATGCCAAATCCCAGGCTGACGAGTGGTATCAGGGTGTTGCCCTCGATGGTAATGGGTTCACCCACCACGGTCTTGGTGTTGAGCATGCGTTCTACTTCACCCATCGCGGTTTTTAATAAGCTTTCGACATCTTTCATTGTGACCCTCTCTATGACAGTGTGAGATAGATAGCCCCCGACCGCGCAAATGAGCGGAGGGACAATCTCTAGTTATACATATAGAACAAAATAGTGACTGGGGTATGACCGAATGACAGCAGGCTATGCAGGGGAATTGCCCCGAGTATCATGCTGATGTTGGTAGAAGATCTTTGTCAGCTGGCGATGAATCACCGATACTACAGCTATTATCCTTAATCAGGCATTGTAATTTTGCTTAAATGGTTTTTTATCAGTCTGGGGACAATTTCTGTATTGGGTGGCCTGGCGGTCATCTGGTTACCCGTTCCTCTTGGGTTGCCTCTATTTCTAATCGGGATACCCTTGTTGATGAGATACTCTCCCCTTGCGCGGAGCTGGATACTTAGGTTGGGTAGCTTGCATCCCAGAATCGACGTTTTTCTGAGGCGTCTTGCTAACGAAGGTCGTTATGATGAGTGAAGCTAACTAAATACTGGACACGGTGAGGTGGGGTAATGGCAATGCGTATCGTTGTCAATGGCAAGGAAATTACCAATCCCTATATCAAGGCCCTGCTGGTGATGGGGGCCATCATTGTAGCGGTGGCCGTTGCGGCTTTAGTGACCTTTATATTGTTACCTGTCATTGGTGTCGCAGTGGCCTTGTCAGTGGGATTTATCATAGTCTTGTTTATTGCGGCCGTGGTGAGTGCAGCCACCCTTACCCTGGTTATATTTCTTTTGGCCTGGTTGTTGGGTGCGGCGGAGTTTCATGTTGATCGTTCACAGAAGCGTAGGGCTTCCAGTGAATCTGGCCATCATGAAGGCTAGACGACGAGTTTGTGTGATCTTGATCGATCGGATTTAAATAATGGTAGGAAAAAAATGACAGAATTCATGCTTGAATATGGCCTGTTCCTGGCGAAGACAGTCACGTTTGTGACTGCATTTATTGCCCTTGTTTTGTTCAGTTTCGTGATGGCAGGCAGACAGCAGGCTGAAAAAAAAGAGTCGCTGGAGCTTAAAAAGCTGAATAAAAAATATGATGACATGGCCAAGGCCATGAATGTCGGCATGTTACAAAAAGACAGTTTAAAAAAATATCTGAAAGAGGAAAAAGAAAAATTAAAGGCCGCGCAAAAGGGTAAAAAGGATGAGCCTGCAAGAAAGCGAATCTATGTGCTTAATTTTCACGGTGATATTCGCGCCTCAGCCGTAGCCTCACTCAGAGAGGAAATCACTGCCATCCTAACGGTTGCGAATGAAAAGGATGAAGTTTTTTTACGCATGGAAAGCGGTGGTGGGGTGGTTCATGGTTATGGGCTTGCGGCCTCTCAACTCATGCGCTTAAGGGACAGGGAAATTCCATTAACCGTATCGGTCGATAAAGTCGCCGCTAGCGGTGGTTATATGATGGCCTGTGTCGGAAATCGTATATTGGCGGCCCCCTTTGCCATCATCGGTTCCATAGGCGTGATTGCCCAGGTACCTAATTTTCACAAGGTGTTAAAAAAACACGATGTAGAGTTTGATCAGTTCACGGCCGGTGAATTTAAACGTACCGTCACGATGTTCGGTGAAAATACGGATGAGGCCAAGGCCAAGTTTCGTGAAGAGATCGAGGATATCCATGTACTGTTTAAAGATTTTATTGTACGGCATCGCCCTGATGTCGATATCGTCAAGGTATCTACAGGTGAAAGCTGGCCGGGTACTCGCGCCCTGGAAAGAAATTTAGTTGATGAATTGAAGACCAGTGATGACTACTTGCTGGAGCAAAGCCAGCAGGCCGATATTTATGAAGTTAAATATGTCAGCAAGAAGTCCCTGTTTGAAAAACTGGGTTTCCACGTTCAGCGCCTGATGGATAAGTGGCAGTATGGATGAGTTAACAGATACCGGATTCTTTGCTGTTTGAACAGACATCCTTTGCCAGGAGTTTGGGCTGAACCAGGAGGGTATCGGTCCGGTCATTCAGATCGACCAGTGCGTGCCCATGTGGCGCATGCCTTCTAACTTTGGTCGCGACTAACAAGAAATTACCGACTTTCTGACGGTTACCCGGAGAGGGAGGGCGGCGAACTGGCAAGTCGAAAATATACTCGTGCAGTTCATCAAGGCCCTTATCAACAGTGTGGCGTCACCAATAAGCCACTTTATGTCTGGGCTTTATCTCAGGGACTGCTACATCAGGATAAAACGATGGTTTTTTATATGTATTAACAGCGTGAGGTCGCTAAGGGGGAGAATGAAACGGTCATACCGATACCGGTTCAAGGCTGACGTGTCGCTGGGGCAGGGCAGTTAAGGATATTATTCAAAGCCCTCCACATACTTTTTTTCCATATCGCTGATGTTCTGACTGAGGATGACGGGCTTCGTGTTACCTAGAACGCCGGGCGCTAGTTTCAGTTGCATGGACTTGGCACCGTCCCAGATCGAGGGTGCGCCTTTCATGCGTATGGCCAGGGTGTGTTCAGAACCCGGTTTCAATTCCAGTGTGTTGGGTGTCATTGATAAGACGGGAAATAACTTGCCTTTGTCATGCCTGGCTTCGATCAGTGATAAATCGGTGTCGGCAATTGGAATGCTTTTCTTTGCTGCGGGAGAGACCCCGACGTTGAGGTAAAAGACAGTTTGTTTTTCTTCGCGAACGTTCTTGTTGACCTTTTCTTTATGGATCTCTATATCCACGCGTTGCAGCCTGATATCTAGCAGGGTGGTGCGCACCTGTTCTTTCAGCACCAGTGGAGCATTACCGACAAATTCCCAGGTGCCATCGTCTTTTAGTCGTACGCGTTGGCCATCTCTGGTATTGGCGAACCGGTCATTAGAACGGAATTCCCAGCTACCATCTTCCCTGAGTAACACTTCACGGCCATCGTCGGTCAGGCCATCCAGACTGGCCAATAGGACGGGGCTAGCAGTGAAGGCACCAATTAGAAGCAGGGCGGCCATGAGGGTAGGGGGTGATTGTTGAGTGACGGGCATCTAGATATTCCATGTGTAGCTATTATGGCATTATCATATCGTGCAATGGGTTGAGTTTGAATGATGAGTCGCCGTAATTGCAGCTGCGGGGATGGTGAACCATCGCTTAAACTGAAATATAATGATTATTCCCGCGGCCCAGCCCTATTATTCACCCTTTCCAGAGACCCTATACCATGTCAGGTTCCAAGATTATCTACACCGAGACGGACGAAGCGCCAGCACTAGCGACCTATTCCTTTTTGCCTATTGTTCAGGCCTTTACCCATGCTGCAGGTATCGATGTAGAGACACGGGATATTTCTCTTTCGGGTCGTATTATCGCCACTTTCCCTGAGGGCCTGGCCGATGAACAAAGACTGGGTGATGCCCTGGCAGAACTTGGAGATCTGGCCAAGACTCCCGAGGCCAACATCATCAAGTTGCCCAATATCAGTGCATCTGTTCCCCAGCTCATGGCCGCGATCAGGGAATTGCAGGAAAAGGGCTATGACATCCCTGATTATCCTGAAGAGCCAGCCGATGAGACCGAGGCGGCTATACAGGCGCGATATGCGAAGGTCCTGGGTAGTGCGGTTAACCCTGTATTACGTGAAGGGAATTCGGATCGCCGTGTGGCCGGTCCAGTGAAGGAGTACGCCAAAAAGCATCCCCATTCCATGGGTGCCTGGTCTGCGGATTCAAAAACTGAGGTGGCCTCCATGCCGGATGGTGATTTCTACGCCAGCGAGCAGTCGGTCGTTATTGATACTGCTGGCGATGTGAAGGTCGAACTGGTGAGTGATGATGGCCAGAAAATCGTACTCAAGGAAAAGACCCCCGTGCTAGCAGGTGAGGTGATCGATGCATCAGTGATGAGTGTGAAGGCCTTGCGTGACTTCTTCGAGGCAGCAACCCAGGAAGCAAAGGAGCAGGGTGTGCTGCTGTCACTGCATATGAAGGCCACCATGATGAAGGTCTCCGACCCCATCATCTTTGGTCACGCGGTCAGCGTGTACTACAAAGATGTGTTTGAGAAACACGCCGCGACCTTTGAAAAGCTGGGAGTGGATACCCGCAATGGTCTGGGTGACGTCTATGCCAAGATTAGTGAGCTGAGCGATGAGCAGCGCGAAGAGATCGAGGCAGACATCCAGGCGGTATACGAGATACGTCCAGAGCTGGCGATGGTGAACTCTGATAAGGGTATTACCAACCTGCATGTACCCAGTGATGTGATCATCGATGCCTCGATGCCGGCGGCGATTCGTTCATCGGGTAAGATGTGGGGCCCCGATGGTCAGTTACATGACACTATGGCCATGATTCCCGACCGCAACTATGCCGGTGTTTACCAGGCCACGATTGACTTTTGCAAGCA
>JANTGN010000108.1 GCA_024762895.1 Thiotrichales bacterium | reverse complement strand
GATGATGCCGGCTCTCGCTGAGAAAGCCAGGCCGGTAATTTACTGGCAGTGGCTGGGAAGTCTTCAGTATCGGCCCTGAACAACTGTCCGTGTTCAGCCAGATCAATAATCTCGCCCTGCTTGAGTGAAACCGCCCCTGAGGCATGAACAGGGAAACAGAAATAAAGTACGGCCAACAGGAGCCAAAAGATAGATTTGGATGTATAGCTGACAGGCGACATGTTCAGTCAATTCCGCTGAGATTCAGCAAAAATGCTGTCCACGGAAAGTGAGGTCAATCGTAACTGATGAGGTTCAGGGTCGAAATGGCTAACGAAATCATCCATTTGTTTGGCTTTAGTCCTGTCTTGTTATGCGTCGTCATGATTACTATTTATTCTTCAATGACTAGATTTTGTGTTGAATAAACCCAAATGACAAGGCCCTCGTTGTTCTCTGTGGCCAGAAACGCGAAGTAAAAACACTTTATGCGAGTGTTTAGTAGGGAGGTAAAGGGGCTAAACTTGGAGCCAATGCCCCCTTTTAAGGATTCTGTGTCGATGTCTAATCAAACCCTCAATCTGAACAACGAACTCTATCAATATGTTCTTGATCATGGCCTGCGCGAACCGGAGGTCCTGACAAGATTACGAGCGGATACGAACAGACTCAGCGAAGCCAATATGCAGATCTCGCCCGAGCAGGGACAGTTCATGGCCCTGCTGGTTCAGTTGATGGGGGCGCGAAAAATTTTAGAAATTGGAACCTTTACCGGCTATAGCTCTACATCAATGGCCCTGGCCCTGCCCGATGACGGGTTGATTGTGTGTTGTGACCTGAGCTGGTCGTGGACAGCCATGGCTCGTGAATACTGGCAGGAGGCGGGCGTGGATAACAAGATCGATCTTCGTCTTGCACCCGCCTTATCCACGCTGAACCTGTTAATCGATGAAGGTTGGGATGACTTTGATATCGTCTTTATTGACGCCGACAAGGATAACTACCTGAACTACTATGAGTCCGCACTGAGACTACTCAGGCCTGGCGGTCTGATCATGGTCGATAATGTCCTCTGGGGCGGCAATGTCGTCAACGCAGAAAATCATGAACCGAGTACCGAGGCGATTCGTGCCTTTAATCGCTTTGTGCATCAGGATGATCGAGTTGAAATCAGTCTTGTTCCTATTGGTGATGGCCTGAGTCTGCTGAGGAAGCTCTGACCAGATTTTTCGATGTTGACAGGAACATAATGGTCGGCCATTCACACCGTTTGTTGGAAGATAACGACCAGGCAGATAAAGACGTATTTAAAAAAGTATCGGTTTCTTTAGGTGGGGGAGGAATGAACACGAAGGCCAGGGAAAACTCCTCTGGCCTTCGTGAATCAAGTGAATAAAATATGGTTACTGTTTAGGGTGAATTACAATATCGATACGGCGGTTCTTCGCCCGGCCATCAGCCGTCTCGTTATTGGCAATCGGCCGGGTTTCACCATAACCGACGGCCTTGACGGAAGAGGCAGGTATACCCAGGTTGGCAATCAGGTAGGTGCGTACGGATTCAGCACGCTTCCTGGATAAATTGAGATTGACCTCGTCCGCCCCAAATGAGTCGGTATGGCCTTCGACCACAACCTGGCTGCCAGGAAATACCTGAATGGCATCCTGAACCTTTTTCAGTAACCCAAAGTACTGCGATTGAATATCGTACTTGCCAAAGGCAAAGGACAATCCAATCATACGCAGGATGATATGGTTACCTTCACGGAGTATTTGTGCTTCATTGGGTGTGAAGAGGCGAGAGAGCTGTGCCAGTTGTTCGCGACGTTTTTTCTCCGCCTGAACCAGTTTTGATTTTCCACCGAGTTCTTTTTCAAGCCGCTGGACCTGTAGGCGTAATTGCCTGGCGTCCTCGTCGCTGGCCTGTAGCCTGGCGATCTCCTGAAGAATCTTGTCGGTAGCAGGTTGGTAACCCTTGTCCAGCATCACCGACATGCCCAGGCTGGTTCCAATCTGCGTGATGGGTGATTCCCACTCCAGAATGAGGTCTTCCATTGTCAGGTCATTGGATCTGGATTCCTTGATGAAGTTGGTAATGTAGATTGAATGTGCAGTCTTGTACCTGGCTTCCTTGGCAAGACTTCTCGGTACATCGGTATCGTAACGACTTTCTGTCAGCGATTTTTCGGCCTCTGCGATCAGGGACTCAGCCCTGGCATAGGTCTTCGGTGCATACTTATGTGCGCCATCCTTCCTGGCCTGCTGCAGGAGTGCCTTGGCGCCACCAAGGTAATTGGCCTTGATGGCAATAAGTTCCGCTTCGCGATAGAAATTCTGTGCCCGGTCACCATTGCTGCGGGCATCGTTAATGTCTCCATTCTCTAGCTGGATGGCCGCACGCCTGAACACGTCATCCGCTTTTTTCCACTCAGAGGGGGCATACTTTGAGGATTCAGCCGAAATGGCATCGCTCCTGGCCTTAATAGCATCGGGCAGAGTCAGGTTGGCCAGGTCGGTGGCCTTGGTAGCGGTCTGGAAATATTGAGTGGCCTTATCCAGGTCCGCCTTGATACTCTCGACGCTACTACCCTTGTCCAGCCGCTTTTCAGCGCGAACATAGTATTTCTGCCCGGCCTCATAACTTTTGGGAGCCAGATAGTCGGCATTCGCAGCCTGGGCAGCTGAACGTGCTTCATCGGCCGCATTGAAAAGGGTGGCGCGTATGTCTTCGGCCCAGGTGACGGGTATGAACAAGAATAAAAATAAAACCATGGTCATCAGGGAAAGCCCCTGTCTGGATATGGATAGCTTAAACATGATGATTCTCCTGCATTAAACCTGGCACATAGCTTTTTTAACAAAGCGTCACAAGCTGGATCAGGGACGCATGCACTCCTGATGGTTATCTACATATAAAGTATGAGACAGATATTGTCGGGGGCGGTTGATATGAATCATTATTCTTAATGATAGAGCTCTTTAAACAGGCCAGTGTGTAATCATATTTACGATTATTGGGCGGACCGGCGACATCAGGACAGTGATGTCACGGGGCCCCGATGATTCGATGCCAGAGGCATGTCATTTAGCTCGGTCAGAGGGGCATTCTTTGTGAGTCGGACTGATTAATGAGCCATTGATCTGCTTGGGTTACACTACGTAAAACAAACCCGGGAATAGGCTGATGAATCAGGATGTGGTCAACAAATCAGTGCTGCTGATCTTGGTGGTAGCGATCTCCGCGCTGTTCTTCAGCATGATCCACCAGTTCCTGATGGCGATATTTCTGGCAGGCCTGTTCAGTGCACTGGCACGACCGGTCTATGTGCGGCTTCGGGACCGCTTCAACGGCCATAAGAACCTTGCTTCTGCGGTCACGCTGTTGCTGATGGTCTTTGTGGTGATGATCCCCTTGATTGCCCTGATTGGGGTGGTGGTGGGGCAGGCCATTGATGTGGGGCAGTCGGCGGTACCCTGGGTAAAGGAGAATCTGGCTGAACCGGGTGATGTGTCTCGTCTGCTGGAAAAGCTGCCTTTTTACGAACAACTTTTGCCCTATCGTGGGCCTATTCTGGAAAAGGCGGGACAAATCGTCAGCGGCATCAGCAAGGCCCTCGTCGGTGGCCTGTCATCGATGACCCTGGGTACGGTCAACTTTGTCTTTATGGCCTTTGTATTTCTTTACACCATGTTTTTCTTCCAGATGGATGGCGATAAGCTGATCCGCAAAATTCTCTATTACCTGCCTTTAAAAAGTAGGGATGAAGAGATGATGCTGGAGAAATTCACCTCCGTCACGCGTGCGACCCTCAAGGGCACTTTTCTTATCGGTATCTTGCAGGGGGGGCTGGCCGGTTTCGCTTTTTATCTGGCTGGAATCGACAATGCGGTATTCTGGGGTACGGTCATGGCCGTTCTCTCGATCATACCCAGCGTGGGTTCGGCCTTGGTATGGGGTCCTGCCTCGATCATACTGATCGTCCAGGGGCAGACATTGGGGGGCGTTGGGCTATTGCTGTTCTGTGGCCTGGTGGTGGGTAGCCTGGATAACGTCCTGCGCCCCATACTCGTGGGTAAAGATACCAAGATGCACGAGTTGATGATCTTCTTTGGCACCCTGGGCGGGATCATGATGTTTGGTATTGCCGGGATCTTCATCGGGCCCCTGATCGCATCCCTCTTTGTGACTATCTGGGAGATGTATGGCACCGCCTTCCAGTCGGTCCTGCCTGAAGTGGATATGGGGTCCGATGCGCCTGTTCTGGATCAGATCGACACACAGGATGAGACGAACTCGGATGAGTAATACCCTGAACCAGGGCAATGATCGTTATAAACACGGCCACCCCAGGCTGGGGCAATGCGGGTTAGCCGTCGATTAATAAACGATGCCGTAACCGACCATAGTCGCAATGCCAAATACGATTGCCGCGTAGGTAAACGATTTGTCTTCTGCTGCACGTATCATAAATCACCTATTAGAATATTAGTAAATACTTATGATGTGTATTTTCCAGAAAAGTTCATACAGATCAATGGTCTTTAGTCCATGTTTGGTTATCTCGGTCACAATTTTCGCGTCTGAGGGTGGCCCATTTATCAACGAACAGGGCGGTTGAATGGGCCGGGTGCCATCTGCGTGCTATATTTTTCTTAATATTTCATGGGTTTAGCCTTTTGCACCCTGCCTGCTGCGGGAAGTGGGCATAAACCGGGCAAGGAGCAACACGATGACAACATTATCCAAATCCCTGGCAAGCTGGGGCTCCGAAGGCTTCTCTCAGGCCCTGAAGGCTGAGATGGAGGCCCTGGAAAGCGGAGTGCTGCCTCTGGAAAAGGGCTCTAATCGTGGTGGGCCGGTCGATGATACTGATCTCTCGGTCTCTGTACTGGGCGCCGAGGAGTCAGCGGATACCATAGTGGCCAAGACGGGCGTCTTTTTTTATGAGATCAGCGCTGGAGGTGCCTGCGGCGATGCCCCCCTGAGAGAGAACGCCTACTGCGTACTTCGAGTCAGCATCGATAAGGCGACGGCCAAAGCTGAATTCACGGTGATCTTTGAGTAGACACCTACGGGGGTGTGTTTATTCTGGTCCTGCCCCTGCTTTTTACAATGGTCTGTGATGAGGGTCTACAGGCTGCACCGATACAGGAAGACCTCGGAATGACGCCAGAGCGCAGTTTCCGCGAGAATTTTGACTTTGAGATCCTGCCGGGAACCGGGCCGGGTTCTGTTTTGAACCAGGGCAACACCGTAGCCCTTTTACTGGAAATACCCTATCTCTTTACCTCTGGCTTCATACCACCAGAGTCCATCATCAACGAGCTGTTATCCCGGGGAAGCCGGGATGCGGGAATGAGTGGTGGTGTGCAATGGGCGCCGTACAGGCTTAAGCCGGGTGAATTTGATGCCCTGGTTCAGGAGCTGATGAGTGCCTATCCCCATGGCCCCCTCGTATATCAGGAGCCAGCTGCCTGGGTTAAGACCTTCGAAGACTGGCATGTCTGGGTCATGTACAAAAGGCATGGAGTGCCCTGGGAAGAGCATAAGCGACTGAATGATATCGTGGTGACCCTGGAAGAGGGCCTTACAAAGGCCAGAATGGAGAACGATGAGGCGCGCTTAAAAACGCTTCATCTTGAATATATTCAGGCAGGTACTCGTCTATCCGAATTTATGATGGCTCACCTGAACAAATAACAGTTCAGATCTTCACATCCAGATAGCCACGCTGGATAGCGGTTTCCAGGGCCTGCGAGGCATGGACCAGTTCTTCGTAACTCTCACGCAGTTGTTTGAGTTTATTGATCTGTTCCGGTGAAGGCAGATCCTCACCCGAGATCTGGCCAATATCAAACAGTTCTTTCAGGTAGGCAGCGCGGCTCTTGGCCACCATGCTCATAACCGGGGCGATATCATCAACACCGATATCAGGGAAGACGGGATTAATCGTGTCTCGATTGAGCTGAGTGATCTTCCTTTCGAGTTCCAGTAATAGTCGATTATTGTCGGCCATCGGTGTTTCCCCTTTGAGGCTGTTATCAGAGCCCGTGTGATTGTGAACCGAGCGCCTGTATTATAGTTGTGTATTTAAAGCACTATACCGCCTGCAGATTCGCGTAGGCAAGAACCAGCCATTTACTGCCTGCGCCTTCAAAATTCACCTGTACGCGGGCGCTGCTGCCCTGACCCTCGTGGTTGGTGATCATGCCCTCGCCGAACTTGGCATGAACGACACGCTGGCCGATCTGAAAACCTTCCACGCCATCATCCTGAAGGGCGCTGGGCCGGTAGAGCGGTTCGCTGGTCGCGAGTCGAGGTCGTATCTCTTCCAGTAGCTCGCCCGGGATCTCACCGATGAAGCGTGAAGGGGCATTATAGGTCTCGCTGCCATAGAGTCGGCGGCGTTCGGTACAGGTGATGTAGAGTTTTTGACGCGCGCGGGTGATGCCTACATAGCAGAGCCGACGCTCCTCCTCCAGCCGTCCACCTTCCTCGATCGACATGCGGTGGGGAAACAGACCCTCCTCCATGCCGCAGAGAAAGACCTTGGGAAACTCCAGGCCCTTGGCGCTGTGCAGGGTCATCATCTGCACGCAGTCTTCCCAGGGATCGCCCTGACCTTCCCCAGCCTCGAGGGCCGCGTGAGACAGGAAGGCAGTGAGCTCATCCATGTCGCCATGCTCTTCCGGGTCGAGCCGGAAGCCGCGGGCGGCGGAGACCAGCTCCTCCAGGTTTTCCACCCGCGACTGGGCCTTTTCGCTCTTGTCCTTGCCGTAGTGTTCCTTAAGGCCGGAGTGCTCGAGCATATGCTCAACCTGCTCATGCAGCGGCAACCCAACACAGACCTCGGTCAGCTCCTTGATCAGGGTCAGGAAACCGGCCACCGCGGTGCGGGCCCTTGCGGCCAGGCCGGTGCCCGTCACCAGATCGATGGCGGCCTGGTGCAGGGACTGATCATTGGCCCGCGCAGAATCGCGGATCAGGGCGATGGTGCGTTCGCCGATGCCACGGGTCGGCTGGTTAACCACGCGCTCAAAGGAGGTGTCGTCGTCCTTGTTGGCGACCAGGCGCAGGTAGGCCAGGGCATCCTTGATCTCGGCGCGTTCGAAGAATCGCAGGCCGCCGTAGACCCGGTAGGGGATACCCATGGCGATGAAGGTCTCTTCAAACACGCGTGACTGGGCATTGGAGCGATAGAGGACGGCGATCTCGCTGCGCCGGTTGCCCTGCTCATACCAGTCTCGGACCTGGTCGGCGACAAAGCGGGCCTCGTCACGTTCGTCATAGGCGGTATACAGGCTAACGGCCTCGCCTTCCTCATCGGCGGTCCAGAGCTCCTTGCCCAGGCGTCCTTCATTATGCTCGATCAGGGCATTGGCGGCCTGTAGGATGGCGCCGGTAGAGCGGTAATTCTGTTCCAGGCGTACCACCTCGGTACCCGGAAAATCCTTCTGGAAGTTCTGGATATTCTCGATCTTTGCCCCGCGCCAGCCGTAGATGGACTGATCGTCGTCTCCCACGGCGAATACCGGTGTGCGGGCTCCGGCTATGAGGCGCAGCCAGGCGTATTGCAGTTCATTGGTGTCCTGGAACTCATCGACCAGCAGGTGCCGAAAACGGCTTTGGTAATGGTCCAGCAACTCCTTGTTATCGCGCAGCAGTTCCAGCGAGCGCAGCAGGAGTTCGGCAAAATCGACCACCCCGGCGCGGTTGCAGGCGGCCTCGTAGGCACTGTAGATGCGTATGAGCTGGCGGTTGACGGGGTCGCCGCTGTCATCCAGGTGTTGGGGTCTGAGTCCCTTGTCTTTCTGGCCGTTGATAAAGTGCTGGGCCTGACGTGGCGGCCAGCGGCTTTCGTCCAGTTCCAGGCCCTTGAGTACACGTTTCACCAGGCGCAGTTGATCTTCGGAATCCAGGATCTGGAAGCCCTGCGGGAGTTTGGCCTCCTGCCAGTGACGTCTTAGCAGGCGATGAGACAGGCCATGAAAGGTGCCTACCCAGAGGCCGGCGGCGGGCATGGCCAGCAGGTCTTCGATGCGACCGCGCATCTCACTGGCGGCCTTGTTGGTAAAGGTCACGGCCATGACGCTATGCGGTGAGAGCCCCTCTACCTGGATGAGCCAGGCTATGCGGTGCACCAGTACACGGGTCTTGCCGCTGCCGGCCCCGGCCAGCACCAGGAGCGACTGGTTAGGTGCGGTGACGGCCTGGCGCTGGGCATCATTCAGGTGTTCGAGTATGTGGGAGACATCCATGGGCGGGCATTTTATCAAGTGTGAGCCGTGGATTGGGGGTTA
>JANTGN010000107.1 GCA_024762895.1 Thiotrichales bacterium | reverse complement strand
TTCGCTCTCCACTTTGTGGATCGAGCGAGTTACTTCTTTGTCATTAGCTACAAAGAAGTAACCAAGAAAGAGCCACCCTATTGTCCTTACCCTGCGGATTCCTTCACAAACGTTATCCTTCTTAACGCACCGGCATGACGCGCGTCCATGCGCGGCATGCCTGCCTGAGGCTTCCCTGTCTCAGGCTACTAAAGGATTACGTATGTTCAGTAAGGACAAAAGGGGAAGGGAGGGCTTCGATAATTGAATTTTAAAAAGTCTTCTTTTAGCCAGTGGCGGAATTCTAGATTGCTAATAACTATATCTCCTTACACGCCACTTACTTATCTAATGCCGCCAATCACATTCATTACATGAATTCTTGCTTTGTAAGTGCGTCCTACAAGTAATAATGAACGCGGGGGGCAAAAATGCTTAACAAAGCAAATAAGATACTAGTTTCTCTAATAGTTGTTTTTTTCTTGTTCTTAACGCATGCACCTATAGCTACATCTAACGAAAAACTTGTTGAAGTAACGGCTTACGCACTTAATGTCCGTGCAGCCCCTTCAGTAAGGTCTCCTATCAATGGCCATCTTAGTAAAGGTGACCAGCTTACCGTAGTACCCGTTTCGAAATACTGGGCAGAGATCATGTATGGAAATGAAACAAAGGGCTATATATCAACAAAGCATGTCAGAGTCTTAGAACAGGAAAATGCTAAATATGACTCATCACTGCGGGTGCTTATATCTATCGGCGGTGCCGTATTTATAGTGGTAGTCGTGATCGCCACATATAATAGAAGACAGCGTGGTTATAAAGATCGTGAGACTGTTGAAGTAAAAAGTCAGAAATTAACTGCAACCGTTCAAAATGTCGCACAAGAGAGCGGTATTTTAGGTGGGGTCGAAGGAATTCGTAATGATGTACACGATTTTCCATTGGTAAAAGTAGTGCGAGTAATCGACGGCGATACAGTTATCGTTTCTTCCTCATGGAGACAAACGAAAATACGATTAGACTCGATTGACTGTCCAGAAGATGGGCAGCCATGGGGCAACATTGCGACTTCAGGCTTGATCAAACTGATTGGTGGGAAACGAGTGCGTATTCAGGTTTACGGTAATGACCACTATGGGAGGCAGCTAGCTACAATTTATGTACAGGAAAAGTCCGGCACCGACTGGATAAACGTTAACGAACAAATGGTCGTTAAAGGTCATGCGTGGGTTATGCGAAAATATTACGAGCATCTTCCTAAATATAGGCGAGATAAACTTAATCAACTTGAGAAGTGGGCTAGAAATAAGAGAGTTGGCTTATGGAGGACATCTAATCCAGTTCCTCCATGGTTATGGAGACATGGCCAAGGTCCGGTTTAGGACAAAACTAAACATTACAATTCTAATTTGAAGCTTCAATCCCTTACCCCCTTGCTGACTGCAGAGCTGAGTGGAAGATTCAGGATTTGCAGCAGGGATGCTGCAAAAGGGCCTGCTGGTGCATGGACGCAGCATCAGGCCCGGTCCGTTTAGAATCTGGAATGATGCGAGGGGAGCCAAAGGCCAGTCAGTTTGGGGTGGCTCTTTCTTGGTTACTTCTTTGTAGCTAATGACAAAGAAGTAACTCGCCTCAGCCACGCAGTAGCAGGCGAAAAGCCTTTTGAATCTGTTTTTATAAAAACCTGGTGTCCTAGTGCGCCAGCATTCTGCCGCCATCGACGGGTATGATCTGGCCCGTGATGTAGTGAGCGTCACGGACCAGGAACAAGACCGTGGCGGCAATATCCTCAGGCGAGCCTTCGCGCTTCAGGGCGGTGCGCTGGATGATCTCCTGATGCTGTTCACCATAGGGCTCTTCCTGTTCGGGCCAGAGTATGGCCCCCGGAGCGACTCCATTCACGCGTACCTCCGGGCCCAGTTCCCGGGCCATGGATTCGGTCAGGGTCTTGAGGCCGGCCTTGGCGGCGCTGTAGACGGGATAACCCTTGAGCGGTCTGAAGGCATGAATATCGACGATATTCACGATGCAGCCTGAGTGCTTAATGAGTTCAGGTGCCGCGGCCTGAGTCAGAAAAAGGGGTGCCTTGAGATTGGATCCGATCAGCATATCCCAGTCATCTTCCGTAATACTGCCCACGGGTGTTGAGTAGAAGGTCGAGGCATTATTGATCAGTACATCCAACCTGCCCCAGCGCTCCAGGGTTTCTTCAACCAGTCGTGGTAATTCCTGGGTATGCAGGAGGTCGGCCTGGGCCAGGCTGACGGAATCGGGGCGTATGGCCTCCAGCTCATTCATCAGGGCCTCCGCCTCTTGCATGGAATTACGGTAATGCAGGCAGATATTCATCCCCTGGGCATGCAGGGTGCGTACTATTTCGGCGCCAATACGCCTTGCGGCACCGGTGATCAGTAGGGTCTTCCCCGAGAGTGCTGTGGTATGCTTCACGGCCTTTATCCTTGCGTTATCAATATCGGCACTATTCCCAGTCAGAGTATGGATGTCAATCTGAACAATAATCTGCCTCAACCCGACCCTCAGGCCCAGGAGCAAAGTGCAACGCTTTCCCAGCGCATACGTGAGGAGATCATTCACGAGGGGGGCGCGATTAGTTTTCAGCGCTACATGGAGCGGGCCCTGTATGAGCCGGACCTGGGTTATTACAGCTCGGGTCTCGAAAAGTTTGGGGCAGGCGGTGATTTTGTCACCGCACCGGAAATGGCTCCCCTGTATGCACGTTCTTTGGCGGTCCAGGTATTCGAGGTCCTGTCGCAGATCGAGTCAGGAGATATCCTGGAGATCGGTGGGGGCAGTGGCGCCCTCGCGGCCCAGCTCCTGTTAGAGCTGGAGGCCAGAGGGCGGTTACCCGGGCGATATTATCTTCTGGAACTCAGTGGGTCTTTAAGACAGCGGCAAAGAGAAACCCTGCAACGACTGGCGCCCCAGTTGCTGGATCGGGTGACATGGTTGGAACGCTGGCCGGAACCCGGTTTTAAAGGCGTCATCCTGGCAAATGAGGTGCTGGATGCCATGCCCGTTCAGTGTTTCACAGTAACGGATCAGGCAATCTATGAACGCAAGGTGAGGATCTCGGATCAGGGGTTTGCCTGGATAGATGAGCCCGCTGATTCTGTGCTTCAGGGCGCGGTAAGGCAGCGGTTGCCTGAGCCGGTAGAGGCTCCCTATCATTCCGAATGGAATCCCTGGTTAGGTCCCTGGCTGGCCGGGCTGGCGCAGATGCTGGAGCAGGGCGTGGCCCTGTTCATCGATTATGGTTATGAACGCCGTGAGTATTATCATACCGATCGCCGTGAGGGCACCCTGATCTGTCATTATCGACACCGCGTACACGATGACCCCTTTTTCCTCCCGGGGCTTCAGGACATCACGGCCAGTGTCGACTTTACTCACCTGGCCGAGGCCGCGGTGGATCATGGCCTGCGTGTCGCGGGATATACGCATCAGGCGGCCTTCCTGTTTGGCAATGATTTACAGGCGTTGTTTGAACAGATGTCCCGGGATCGATTACAGGACAGGATTCAGCTGGCCCAGCAGGTAAAGCAGCTGACTTTGCCCGGCGAGATGGGTGAACGCTTCAGGGTCATGGCATTGGCGGCGAATTATGATCAGCCCCTGCGCGGCTTTGCCTGGCGCGATATGCGTGAACGATTGTAATAATAAATTAAGAGGATAGTTCATGGATCTGATTCAGATTATGGTGTTGTCACTGGTGCAGGGCCTGACGGAATTCCTTCCGATCTCCAGTTCGGCGCATCTGATCCTGGTACCCATCGTCACGGGCTGGCAGGACCAGGGTCTGGCCTTTGATGTGGCCGTACATATCGGAACGCTCTCGGCCGTGGTGCTTTATTTTCGTGCAGAGCTGTCTTCCATGTGGCGAGACTGGCTGGGATCGATGACTGGAAATGGGCTGCAGGGCGATGCGCGCCTGGCCTGGGGGGTACTCCTGGGCACGATCCCGGTGGGACTGGCCGGGTTACTGTTCAAGGACACGATCGAAACTCAGCTCCGCGGTCCTGAGGTGATTGCCTGGGCCACGATCGGGTTTGGTATCCTGCTGGGGCTGAGTGACTGGACGGCCAGGCAGAAGCGTAGCGAACATGAGATACGCTGGCTGGATGTCCTCGTGATTGGTATTGCCCAGGCCATTGCACTGATACCCGGCACCTCGCGCTCCGGCATCACGATGACGGCCGGGCTGTTCATGGGATTCACCCGCGAGGCAGCGGCCCGTTTCTCATTTCTGCTCTCCATTCCGGTCATCGTGCTGGCCGGGGGCCTTGAGGCCCTGGACCTGATTGAGTCCAGGCAGACCGTCGACTGGATGGCGCTAATCCTGGGTGTTGTGCTCTCGGGCGTGAGTGCCTTTGTTGTGATTCACTTCTTCCTGCAGGCTTTAAAGCGCATCGGGATGTGGCCTTTTGTGCTATATCGCCTTGTTCTGGGAGGCTTTCTGCTTATTCTAGTTTATTAGCAAATATTGAACTTTGGTTGAATTGCGGCCTGCGTGGCTTCTAACTAAACTGAAATAATATCCCATAGTACTTATCTGGATTATATCAGGACGGTATCTCTTCGGTGATCGAATCACTGTCCTGAGCGCCTTTCATGGAGCAGATTGGGGGCTAACGATGGACTTGAAGACTTCTTACACAGGACGATGTCTGCTCAGGGGTATGGTTATGCTGGGGTGTTGTTTTCCACTTGCGATCCTGGCAGCTGACTCCTACATGGATGCACTGAATGCTGAGGCGGACAGTGTCGTCGTAGATCCGAAAACAGAGAAACAGAAGTCCATTCCACTGGATCAGGTTCCGGCGCATAGCGGTTGGAGTACTGAGGACCAGTCCATGAGTCTTGATCTTCCGCCAAACCTTGAAAAAAATGATTTTGAGGAATCTCTGAAGCTCAATTTCTATGGTAGTTACATGTTTTATAACCGCCTCGATGACCCGGCTCAGGAAGAGGTCTACCAGTTGTACCGAAAAAACCCATCTATCGAACCAGTGCGTGAACGTATCATGCAACTGAAAAAAAATAATTAATTCACTCTCGGCAGGCAGATAAATGATGAATCGAATGATTGTATTTCTGGTTGGTTTTGTTCTGGCCGGCCCGGTCGCTGCGCTAGAGGTTCAGGTGAGCGAGGGCAGAGACCAGGTTCAGGTCATTCATGAGGGAAAGCTGGTCAAGATTCGCCGCATCCAGGATCTGAATCATCAGATCACGGGTGGCTTTGCCAAGACCTCGCGTAAGTGTCCGCCATTCTGCATCCAGCCCATGGAGGTAGCACCGGGAGTCGTGACCATTGGAGAACTGGAGTTATTCGACTTCATGGAAAACAAGCTGCCCGATGATGGGGGGTATCTTATCGATGCGCGTGTGCCCTCGTGGTTTGTCAAAGGCACGATTCCTGGATCAATCAATATTCCCTTTACGGTCTTTGAGCTCAAGCCTGATGATCCTAAGCTGGTTGAGGCCCTGCAAAAACTGGGGGGAAAAAAGCGGACCGACGTCAGTGGATTTTCCCGCTCCCTGGAATCTCTGGGGCTGATGGGGGGTGATAAAAAGACCGACTACTGGGATTTTAATCGGGCCAGGGAAGTGGTGCTGTGGTGCAACGGCCCCTGGTGTGGTCAGTCTCCACGTGCCATCAGGGCCTTGCTGGAACTGGGCTATCCTGCAGAGAAGCTAAAATACTATCGTGGCGGCATGCAGATGTGGCAGGTCTTTGGTCTGACCACGGTCATCCCAGGCAGCTAGAATTCAGCAGATTTCAGTGCCTTGATTCTTTCAAGCCGTTTCATTTCAATCTTATCTCCCAGGGCCTTTCCTTCCAGTCCCTGGGCACGTAATGGTTCTATATCGATCTCGCGGCTGACCTCCATGGCCTGCCTCAGGTATTTTGCCTGTGGGTAGGGTTGGTCCTCATAACCCGTGCGGCCCAGATGATCGGCCTCACAGGCCAGCAGAAACTGCTCGAAACGTTCCGGCCGGCGATAGGCGTCCAGCTGGTGCAGTAGCTTGAGGACGGTATCAGGGCGCATCTCAAACACCTTGTGACACTGGCCATGATGCTTGGCCACGATGCGCGCCAGCTCGGTATAGTCTTTTGGGGTTCGGAGGCGGTCGCAAAGTTTCAGGACCAGTTTTTCGCTACGTGCCTCATGCGCAATATGGCGAGGCCATTCGGATTCTGGTGTGGTGCCCTTGCCCAGGTCATGGGTCAGGGCGGCAAAGCGTACATTGCGATCATCGCTGATACGGGCAGCGGCATCCAGCACCATCATGGTATGTACGCCGGTATCAATCTCGGGATGCCATTGTTCCGGTTGTGGCACCCCCCAGAGGCGATCGATTTCAGGGAATAGTCGCTTCAGGGCACCACAGGAACGCAGCACCTCGAAGAAGGCGGAAGGAGTATCTTCCCCCAGGGCCTTGTAGAGTTCCTGCCAGACACGCTCGGGAACCAGGGCATCGACCTCACCGTTATCCACCATGTTCCTCATCAGGGACAGGGTTTCGTCGGCAACAGTAAATCCCAGGTCAGAAAAACGGGCGGCAAAACGGGCGACCCGCAGGATGCGTACCGGGTCCTCGCTAAAGTGTTCCGAGATATGACGTAGCTTTCTTGCCTGCAGGTCATCCTGGCCACCGTAATAGTCGATGATGTTGCCGTCTTCATCCTGTGCCAGGGCATTGATGGTCAGGTCTCGACGATGCAGGTCTTCTTCCAGGGTGACATCCGGGTCGGCATGACACTCAAAGCCATGGTAGCCGGGGCCGGTCTTTCGTTCGGTGCGTGCCAGGGCGTATTCTTCATGGGTCTCGGGATGTAAAAAAACCGGAAAGTCCTTACCGACCTGGCGAAAACCCAGGTCCCTCATGATCTCGGGGGTCGCGCCGACAACCACCCAGTCACGTTCCTTCACCGGCAGACCCAGGAGCCGGTCTCTGACGGCACCACCAACGAGATAGGTCTGCACCGTATTACTCTCTGTTCGCCTGGGTACGGAACGATTGCATACGCGCGTTAAAATCCTCATGCCCCAGATAAGATGGCGCGATGGCTTCCAGGGGGGTTGGACAGGGCGTGGTATTTTCTTTGCACACGCTGTCGACCTGCAGTGAGCGATAGTTATCCATGGAGAAGGGCTTGCCGGGTACCAGTTCCATCATCCTTGCCTGTAGCCTGCTGGCCCAGTCGGGCAGGCCAATGATGGTCTTGCGAACACCAATGGTTCGGGCGGTGTATTCAACCAGTTCCCTCAGGGTATAGACATGGGGGCCGCAGAGATCATAGCGTTGGCTAAAGGTCTCGGGGTCATCAATCGACCGGACAAAGGCATACACGACATCTTCCACATAAACCGGTGCAAAGCGGCTATCGGGGCAGGCCAGTGGAAAGAACAGGGGGATCTTTTTCAGCAGGTCGGCGAAACGGTTAAGAAAGCTGTCGCCGGGACCAAAGATGACCGAAGGGCGAAAGCTGGTAATCTGAATCTGTCGGCCGGAGATGGTGTGCATGTAGTTCTCGGCCTCGCCCTTGGTGCGGAGGTAATGACTGGCGCCCTGTGCGGCATCGGCATTCAGGGCACTCATATGCAGGAGCCGAGGCACCTTGTGGTCGAGGCAGGATTGCAGAATGCCCTTGCTGAGATCGACATGGACCTGGCGAAAGCCCGTGCCTTTATTGCCGCGTTCGTTCAGTATGCCGATCAGGTTAATGGCGACATCGCAACCTTCCAGCAGTTTCTTGCGATCCTCGGGCTGATAGGGATTGCCCTCGATGAGTTGAAGTCCGGGCAGAACCATCAACCTGCGATTGCGTTGTGGATGCCGTGCCAGGACGCGAACGTGATAACCGGCATCAACCAGCTGGCTGCACAGATGCAGGCCAACAAAGCCGGTGCCACCAAAGAGTCCAACAGTTTTCTTTTTCAAGGTTTCTCACTATGCCAACAAGTTTTTATCAGGGGTATAGTAGGGGATCGCGCGATCAATACCAAGGAGTCAAGAATGGCCTTTACCAGCCTGAACCCCGCGACCGGGGAATTGCTGCAGACCTTTGAAGTCTGGGACGATGCAGGTATCGAACAGGCCCTCGCTACCGCGGCCAGAGCTGCGTCCCACTGGTCCACCGTTTCATTGTCGGAGCGTTGTCGATTATTAAGGCAGGCCGGTGAAGTATTAAGGGCCAGGCGTGAAGAGTTTGCCCGGCTCATTACCCTGGAGATGGGTAAGCTTTATCGTGAGTCACTGGCGGAGGTCGATAAATGCGCCCTGGTCTGTGATTATTATGCCGAGCAGGCCCCTGCCTTTC
>JANTGN010000106.1 GCA_024762895.1 Thiotrichales bacterium | reverse complement strand
AACTTTGTCTCGCATACCGTTGTCATAGGCTTTACAGCAGGGGCCGCGATCCTGATAGCAAGTAGCCAGATGAAACATGTGCTGGGAATTGAAATTCCTAAGGGCGAGTCGTTCTTGCACCTCTGGATGGATGTCTTTAATGGAACAGATCAGATCAACCTGGCCATTGTTGAGGTTGCACTGGTCACCGTGGTCGTGGCCATACTTAGTAAGCGATTCTTCCCCAGGCTACCTAATCTTTTGATCGGCATGCTGGCTGGTAGCCTGGTTGCCCTGGCCCTGGGCGCCGACTCCCATGGCATTAGCCTGGTCGGAGAAATCCCAGGCCAACTACCGCCACTATCTACTCCGGATATCAGCTTCGCCACCATAAGAACACTGGCTCCTGAGGCATTTGCCGTGGCACTGCTGGGGCTGATCGAAGCAGTTTCCATCAGTCGTGCCATTGCCTCAAAATCCAACCAGCGAATTAACTCCAGCCAGGAATTTGTAGGCCAGGGGCTATCAAATGTTGTAGGTAGTTTCTTCTCAAGTTATGCAGGCTCTGGCTCTTTCACCCGCTCTGGCATTAATTATTCCGCAGGGGCCAAGACGCCTTTATCCGCTATTTTTGCCGCAATCTCCCTGATGCTAATCGTGTTGATTATCGCCCCATTAACGGCCTATCTGCCTGTTGCCGCCATGGGGGGGGTCATCCTGATTGTTGCCTACAACCTGATTGATTTTCATCATATCAAACAGATCATAAAATTCAGCCGTTCAGAAACAGCAATACTCGCTACCACTTTCTTCGCCACCCTCTTCCTGGAACTCGAGTTTGCAATTTATCTGGGTGTCATCCTCTCACTGATCATTTTTCTGGCACGCACCTCAACACCCTATATTCCAGAACTCTCGGTCGATGAAGATCCTAAAACAGGCGCACGAAAACTGATCAATGTGGAAAAGAAACCTCTCAAGAGTTGCCCACAGTTGAAGATTATCCGTATTGATATGTCGATATATTTTGGCTCTATCGACTACATTCAGAACCGAATACAGAAAATATATGAACAAGAAGGGATAAAACACATCCTGATAATAGGTACAGGTATTAATTTTATCGACCTTGCGGGTGCTGAGGCACTTGTTTCAGAGAACAACCGCCTCAAACAGGAAGGTGGGGGGTTGTATTTTGTCGGCATCAAGTCGAATGTCTATGAATTTATTGCCCGGACCTGTTTCATTACAAAAATTGGCAACGACCATTTCTTTGATTCAAAGAAAGACGCCCTGCACAGCATTTATGGCCGACTTGACAAAGATCGCTGTGCCAGTTGTGACGTTCGGATCTTCAGGGAATGTTAAAAGCCTTCACCGTTTAGCGTAAAAAAGTAAACACCAAGCTAGGCTTATACGATATCGGTGATGCCCTGATCACCATGACCATAATACCTCTACAAGAAAAAAAACGGGGCAGATCCATCTGCCCCGTGATCACCGCATGCCTTAGCGGCTTTTATACATCAAGCAATACAGAACCATACTCATCACCTTCACCTTTTTGTAAAGGGCATTCTTTCTGGTCCGCATCCATTCCATAGAAAAACACTGAAGCGTAGTCATCATTCTCACCAGGGCGAACGACTGATGACACCGAACCTGAACTGTGATCATTCAGTATGCTCTGGGCCAGCTCAGGATCGTCATCATAGTGCCCCGCGGACACGGTGCTTGCCATTGCTAAAAGGATGGCGCCGGTAATTAATGTTTTCATGATTAACTCCTCTCAGGCCTAAGGCCTGATCATTTGATGGACAGGTGATCTCGTTAAGACTGATTTCACCCGACATGACGGGTCATCCACTATCCGTTTAACGGAATCGTAGCGACCAATCAGTTCAACTTCTGAATAAAAGGTTTTGCTGTGTTGAGAGACTCATGTTACGCAGATAAAGCGCAGCCATGAGTATTCAGGAAAGGCAGGGGGGACGAGGTTCGGGATCCAGGTAAACAAACGTTAAATCAGCTGACCAGGGGGTTTGTTCGGGCGCTGACTGAAGATAAAACTCCATTAAATTCTGAGTGACCATTGCTGGTGGGGTACAGATAGTATCGGCGTTGCAATGATCCTGGGTATTGTTCTGGGTGGAAGATTCATCACAGGGAACGTCAGTATTCAAATTGTAATTGATTAGATTTTCAACATTGATAAACACCGAGTGACCTTCCTGAGATGCATGAATCAGGCCTGAAAAAAGCATCAGCAAAGCCGCCATCATCAGTAAACCTAATTTTGATCGTCTAAAAGACATGCATCTGATCCTGTACTTCTTCCAAAATAAATGGAGTTACCAACTATGACTGATGCCATTCCAACTAAGTTCAATACAAATTACCGACTGTTTTTGCATCTCATTCGTGAGCGATCAAATAAACATGCACTCTGACTGATCCATTGACCACAATGCAGGGCAATCATCAAATAAAGTATTGTTTGTATCTGGAGCCCAATAGCAGGTTACATTAGGCAATCGGAGATGGAGGATAACCAACAGAACTTCGTTGTGATTACAGGATGGATTTTAGTGCCTGCACCAGAGACCGGTTCTCATCGTCAGTACCAATGGTAATCCTTAAAAAATTATCGATGCGCGGTTTATTAAAATAGCGAATAATGATGCCATGTTCGCGTAAGGCATCGGCCAGTTGCTGTGCCGAGATATTGGAGGGCGCAGCAAAAATAAAGTTGGCCGCCGACGGAATGATGTTGAAACCCAGTCCTTCCAGGTCGGTTATCAGGGCCTCACGGCTGCTGATCACACGATGACAGGTCTGCTTGAAATAATCGACATCGGCAAAGGCCGCCGATGCACCCGCTATAGCCAACCGATCCAGTGGATAGGAATTAAAGCTATCCTTAACTCGTACCAGCGCCTCTATCAGTTCGGATTGCCCCATGGCGTAGCCGACACGCAGGCCCGCCAGGGAGCGAGACTTGGAAACGGTCTGGGTCACCAGCAGATTGGGATAGTGATTAATCAGACCGACCGCACTATCACCACCAAAATCAACATAGGCCTCATCTACAACGACCACCGAATCGGTATTCTTCTGCAATAGTCGCTCGATCTCACTTAGAACCAGCAATCGACCCGTCGGTGCATTTGGGTTCGGAAAGATGATGCCACCATTCGACTGAAAGTAATCATCGATATGGATTGAGAAATCATCCCTCAGGGCAATCTCTCGATAGGCGATTTCATACAGGCCGCAGTACACGGGATAGAAACTGTAGGTAATATCCGGGAACAGTAAGGGCTGATCGTGTTTAAACAGGGCCTGGAAGATATGCGCCAGGACCTCATCAGAACCGTTTCCGACAAAGACCTGCTCTCGCTCTATCTCGAAATTATCGGCAATGGCCTGCCTGAGCTGATCGGAATTCGGGTCGGGATACAGACGCAGCGAGTCTGTTACCTCTGCCCTGATTGCCTCAAGTACCTTAGGAGAGGGACCATAGGGGTTCTCATTCGTATTGAGCTTGATCAACTTGCTGATCTTGGGCTGCTCACCGGGGACATACGGTGTCAGGGAGTGAACAATGCGACTCCAGTAACGGCTCATACTCAATCTTTGATGCGGTATTCTGCAGATCGAGCGTGGGCCACCAGACCCTCGCCCCGTGCGAGCCTGGAGGCGACCTGACCCAGATCAGAAGCACCCTCGGCCGAACAACCAATCAGGCTGGAACGCTTTTGAAAATCATACACACCCAGCGGGGAAGAAAAACGAGCTGTACGTGAGGTGGGTAATACATGATTGGGACCTGCACAGTAATCTCCCAGGGCCTCGGCCGTATAGCGTCCCATAAAGATGGCACCGGCATGACGGATCTGTTTCGCCATGACCTCCGCATCTTCAACGGAAAGCTCCAGGTGTTCGGGAGCAATATAGTTGGCAACCTCGATACAGTCGTCCATATCCCGTGCCAGGATCAATGCTCCGCGGGCCTTGAGGGAACTTCGGATGATCTGGTCACGCGGCATCTCAGCCAGTAATTTATCGATACTGATCGCAACCTGCTGAATAAAACCGGCATCCGGAGAGACCAGAATCGGCTGTGCATCCTCATCATGCTCCGCCTGGGAAAACAGGTCCATGGCAATCCAGTCCGGGTTGGTCTTTCCATCGCAGACGACAAGGATCTCGGAAGGACCGGCGATCATATCGATGCCCACGGCACCGAAGACCATGCGTTTCGCCGTGGCGACATAGATATTGCCAGGGCCGACAATCTTGTCTACCTGGGGAATACGTTCCGTGCCATAGGCCAGTGCGGCCACCGCCTGTGCCCCACCGATGGTAAAGACACGATCCACCCCGGCCACCGCTGCTGCGGCCAGGACCAGTTCATTCAGCTCGCCATCCGGGGTAGGTACAACCATGATCAGCTCGGGCACCCCGGCCACCTTGGCGGGAATGGCATTCATGAGCACCGATGAGGGATAAGCAGCCTTTCCGCCAGGGACGTAGAGCCCAACACGGTCCAGCGGCATAACCTGCTGACCAAGCACAGTGCCATCGGACTCGGTGTAAGACCAGGACTCCATCTTCTGGTTCCGGGCATAGTTCCTGATACGCTCGGCAGCCCGCTCCAGGTCGGAACGAAGTTGCGGATCGATGGCCTCCAGGGCCTGGTGCAGACGGTCCTGAGACAGCTCCAGGTCATCGGCATCCTGACAGTCCATGCGATCGAATCGATTGGTGTATTCCAGTACGGCCTCATCACCGCGAGAACGGACCGCCTTGATGATCTCCATCACGGTCTGGAAGACAGCATCATCGGATACGCTCTCCCAGGCCAGCAATTCATCTAGCTGCAACTGAAATTCGGGTTCCTGTGTATTTAGCCGGGCGATCTCAACCATAGGGTCACCCCCTCTGTTCACGTCTTTGACGAACAGCCTCGGCCAGTTCATACAGGACGGGCTCGGTCTGGTCCCAGCCGATACAGGCATCGGTAATGCTCTGCCCATAGGTAAGATCTATCGGTCCACTGACCACATCCTGGCGGCCGGCGACCAGATGGCTTTCCAGCATGACACCAAAGATACGCTCATCCCCGGTCGCAATCTGGTCGGCCACATCCTCGGCCACTACGACCTGGCGTTCAGGCTGCTTTTCACTGTTGGCATGGCTGCAATCGATCATGAGCCTGGGCGACAGATGAGCCGCCTCCAGCTTCTGTGCCGCCTGATTCACGCTCTCGGCATCATAGTTAGGCTTGCGTCCACCGCGCAGGATGATGTGACAGTCCTCATTCCCTGTCGTAGAAAATATGGCAGAACGGCCTTCCTTGGTCAGCGACAGGAAGTGATGTGGCTGCGAGGCAGATCGAATGGCATCGATGGCCACCTGCAGGCCACCATCGGTACCGTTCTTAAATCCAACCGGACAGGACAGGCCTGAAGCCAGCTCTCGGTGGACCTGACTCTCGGTCGTCCTGGCACCAATGGCACCCCAGCTTACAAGGTCAGCAACATACTGCGGACTGATCAGATCAAGAAACTCGGTGCCGGTCGGCACCCCCATTTCACCAAGATCCATCAGTAACTTGCGCGCAACCCTGAGACCATCGTTAATCTGGAAACTGCCATCCAGGTTAGGGTCGTTAATCAGGCCCTTCCAGCCCACGGTAGTGCGGGGCTTTTCAAAATATACCCGCATGACGATCGCCAGGTCGTCTTTCAAGTCCTCACTGATCTTCCTGAGACGACCGGCATACTCCAGGGCCGCATCGGTATCGTGTACGGAACAGGGGCCGCTGATCACCAGCAGGCGATCATCTTCACCATGGAGAATGTTATGTATGGCACTGCGCGTCTCAAAGACCGTCCTGGCTCCGTTTTCGGTGATCTCGCACTCAGCGCGCACATGCTCTGGTGCTACTACTTCACGGATTTCCTTAATACGTAAATCGTCGGTTTGGTACTGCATGTCATATAAACCTGTGTTGTTCAGGACAAGCGCTCAACAGCGCCGCGCAATTCTTCGATTAACTGATTAACGGCCCCATGCTTCATCTTCATGGATGCCTTGTTCACAATCATACGAGAACTGATATCAGCGATATGTTCCAGCGGCTTGAGACCATTGGCCTTCAGGGTATTACCAGTATCGACCAAATCGACTATGACATCGGCCAGCCCAACAATAGGGGCGAGTTCCATGGATCCATAGAGCTTGATGATCTCTACCTGCTCGCCCTTTTTGGCATAGAAACCGCGGGTAAGATTCACAAATTTGGTGGCCACACGTAAACGTCCCTGAGGCACCACATGATCTTCAAAACCAGCGACCATCAGTTTGCAGCGGGCGATGCGCAGATCCAGGGGTTCATACACCCCTTCACCGCCATGCTCCATGAGCACGTCTTTACCGGCAACACCCAGATCAGCGGCACCATACTGTACGTAGGTTGGCACATCCGCGGCACGGATCACCACCAGTTTCACATCATCCCGATTGGTATCCAGTATAAGCTTACGACTGGTTTCCGGATCATCAACAGGCACGATGCCCACCTCGGCCAGAAAGGGCAGTGTTTCTTTGTAGATTCGGCCCTTGGAGAGGGCGATGGTTAGTGTGTCAGCCATCATCAGGTCGGCACCCTTTTAATCGTTGCACCCAGTTGGGCCAGTTTTTCTTCAATCAACTCGTACCCACGATCGATGTGGTAGATACGGTCGACCACGGTATCGCCTTCTGCCACCAGTCCGGCGAGTATCAGACTCGCAGAGGCACGCAGATCGGTTGCCATCACGGGTGCACCTATCAGTTTTTCCACCCCGGTGATAATGGCCGTATTACCCTCAACACGGATATCGGCACCCATGCGCTGCATTTCCTGGACATGCATGAAACGGTTTTCAAACACGGTTTCGGTAATGATGCCCGTGCCCTCAGCGACCGCGTTCAGGGCCGTGAACTGTGCCTGCATATCGGTAGGAAAAGCGGGATAAGGGGCGGTATGGATATTGACCGACCTGGGCCGGTTGCCCTTCATGTCGAGCTCAATCCAGTCCTTGCCGGTATTGATTTCAGCCCCTGATTCCTGCAGCTTCAGTAATACCGCATCCAGCAATTCAGGATTGGTCTGGGTCAGCCTGACCTTGCCGCCTGAAATTGCCCCCGCGACCAGGAAGGTACCACTCTCGATACGGTCCGGTAATACGTTGTATGCACAGCCCTTCAGGGACTCGACGCCCTCGATGGTAATTCGGTCAGTTCCTGCACCTTTTACGTTGGCCCCCATGCAATTCAGGCAATCGGCAAGATCGATTACCTCGGGTTCACGAGCGGCATTTTCGATAATCGTGTCCCCATCGGCGAGGGTCGCGGCCATCATCAGGTTTTCCGTACCCGTCACAGAAACGATGTCCATCACGATGCGCGCACCCTTGAGGCGACTGGCACGGGCCTTGATATACCCGGCATCGACATTGATATCTGCGCCCATGGCCGCCAGCCCATCCAGATGCAGATTCACGGGACGGGAACCGATGGCACAACCGCCTGGTAACGAGACCTCGGCATGGCCAAAACGTGCCAGCAGGGGCCCCAGTACCAGGATCGAGGCGCGCATGGTCTTAACCAGGTCATACGGGGCCACAAATTCCTGGATGGTACCGGCATCAATCTCGACATTCATCCCCTCGTTCAGGGTCAGGGAAACCCCCATACGACCGAGCAGCCCCATGGTCGTGGTTACATCCTGTAAATGCGGCATATTCCCCAGGCTCATGGGCCCATCGGCCAGCAAGGATGCCGTCAGGATAGGTAATACGGCGTTTTTCGCACCAGAGATACGAACATTGCCATTAAGCGAATTACCGCCACTGATGATGAGTTTTTCCATCTGTTGCCTGTTACCCGGGGTAAGGTTCGAAATCGCAAATAAAAATGCTTCGAAAAAAAGGGGCAATCATAGCGAAAAATGCACCAAAACGGGATAGTAAAAGGAAAATAATCCCATTTATGCGCGTATGGGAAGGCGCGAATCCAGATTAAAGACCCTGACCAGGTCCATCAATGCATCGGGAAGATGTGTAAAGACCATGTTGATACCCAATCCACCGGCCAGTCGGTACCATTCCAGCATCAGGGCCACCGCCGAGCTGTCCACATGAGACACCCTGGCCAGGGAGACCTCCAGCTCACCACCCCGCTTAAAATAAACACGGGACTTTTTGAGCAATCCGGGGCTACTCTGAAAACTAATCTCGCCCGAGAGACTGAGGCGTCCCGGACCTTCCTGCTGGATCTCAGCCAAAATGGAGTCTGGCATTTCTGACCTGGCCCTGGGTATTTTTCTTCGCCATATCTTCAATCAGGGCTTCCAG
>JANTGN010000105.1 GCA_024762895.1 Thiotrichales bacterium | reverse complement strand
CCAGCTTGCCTGTATACAGCACAGGATGGCATCCAGCCTGTCGCCGGTCGCATCTTCACTACAGACCCTTACAAGTTCTGCTGGCAGCAACAGCTCAAAACCGTACACCTCTTTGAATGCGGATGACTGTAAGGCAGCGAGCAAATTAATCCGTGCCGCCCTTAGTACCCGAGTCTGTTTTGCTGGCGTATCATTTTTGTAAGGGCGTCGTTCGATAAATCGTCGTGCTATCACAGAAGGATGGGCCTCGACAACGATACGGGCATCACTGTTTTTCCTCATGGGAATAATACTGGCGGGGCTTTTCAAAAGACGTGGCGCTCCTTCAAAAAACATCTTGCCCACAGGGATGCCATAGAGCTTCTGTGGACTAATTGAGCCTGCACGTTGATCAATCACTCGTTTATGCTCTTTATCACCATAGGGCCTGATTGCCTTGTACGCTTCTAGCAACTGAACAAATTCATTCCTGCCCATCGCAGAGACCAGGGCTATATATTCCTCCCAGTCTTCCGGCCATCCCACATTGCAGATGAAACGCCTTGACTGGCCAAAAGGAAAATCCATCCCCGCCACCCAGGGGCCATCGACAGACAGCAGGCCATCAAATTCATCAAAACTGACCAGCTCGTCCAGGGCATGAACACTCAGTACTCCATCCTGCAAGCTGGCCCCGGCACAGGTGATGGGTTTGGCCCTGGTGGGCTTACTGGTGAAATCTATGCCATAAATCTTCATTCGCCGGCCAGTCTTTTCAGAACCCCTATTCATTCCTCAGTCCAAATAAAACAAAAACCAGGCCCAATCGCCTTTAGAAACACTGAATGCAGGGTTATTCAATCTAGTGCATCGCTTTATTACCCCACCATTATTCTCTATATTCAATACAAAAGGCATCGAAGATATTCATATGGAAACCGGAAACACCACGCCTCATCAGGATATTCTTTCTAAACTCAATCAGGAGATTCCCCTGAAAGAAAAGCTCGTCAGCGCTCACCAGGCTGTACAGGAAACCTTTCCTTTTATCGTACGCATTGCCATTACACTTTACGACCATTCCACCGGTATTTTGAAGACCTACCTGCATAGCAGTGGTGAAGACAATCCACTGGATAACTACCAGGCCTCTCTCGATGATGCCCCATCGCTCAAGGCCATTCTGGACCAGGGACTGCCTCGCGTGATCAACAATATGCTCACCCTGGAAGACGGCACCAGTGAACATACCAAGCGAATTGGACGGCAGGGCTATGCCGCCAGCTATACCCTGCCCATGTTCAACAACGGCACCTTCATGGGCTTTATATTCTTCAATTCCAATGAACAGGAAGTCTTTAACGAAAAGATACTGCGAGAGCTGGACCTGTTTGGACATCTGATTTCACTCATGGTGATCAATGAAATTGCGAATATCAACATACTGACTGCGGCCATCAAGACGACCGGTAGTATTACTCATGTCAGAGACCCGGAGACGGGTAGTCATCTGGACCGCATGTCTCGTTACTGCCGTCTGATTGCCCAGGAACTCGCGGGGCAGTACCAGCTTGATGACGATTACATCGAACACCTCTTCATGTTTTCACCGCTGCATGACATCGGCAAGATCGGCATACCGGACCATATCCTGTTAAAGCCCGACGGTTTGAACGAGGAAGAACGTTCAATCATGAACACCCACACCACGATTGGTCGGGAAATGATTGATAAGATCATCGATAACTTTTCGCTAGACAATTTGCAACATATTGATTTATTGAGAAACATCGCCCAGTACCATCATGAATATATCAACGGCAAGGGCTATCCCGAGGGTCTCCGGGGGGATCAGATTCCTATCGAAGCCCGTATCGTTGCAGTAGCCGATGTATTTGATGCCCTGACCTCCAGGCGCCCTTATAAAGAGGCCTGGGATACCGACAGGGCGTTTGAGGCCCTCAGACAGATGTCGGGTGAAAAACTGGATTCAGACTGCGTCCAGGCCCTGATTAATCACCGTGACCGTGTCGAACAGATCAAGGCACAGTTTCTGGAAGACCCCTACTGATACCCATGGCTTGGGGCGCAGCTCCGGACCAGCCTGATAAATTTCCTGGAATCCGAAGTATATGGAACAAAAATCCCATGAAAGCATCTATATTTGTACTTAAGCATATAACTATAAATCTAAATTGCATCGCCTTTAGCTGGTTTATGGGAAGTCATTATGTCCGGAAAGAACAAAGACCCTAAACTCAGTCAGGAAGAACTGAATTTTATCCAGAAGATTTTCAAGGACACAAAATCGGACCTGGTCTTAATGCCTAATAAGGCAGAGATGGATGCCCCCGCGCAGGACCCACGCATCCTTGAACTACTACAGATGGCCAATGAACTCAGGCTGCAGGCCGATGTCGGTGACTATACCCTCATGTTCTACCCCAGGGTTGAATTCATCAAGGACACTAATACAAGACAGTTCCACCTGGGCTATCCCACTATTGTGGAAAAATCAGGCCATTCGAGAAGTCGACGTATTCATCTTGAGCAGGAAGAGATTAATGTCGTTGAAGCCAGGGGCCAGCTGGAAAACCCAACCATCGAGAATATTTCCGCTACCGGTATTGCCCTGATCACCGAGCACAGCAATATTGAACTGGTACCCGGGAAAACACTGCTTACCCTGAGGGTCAGATTTTCAAACCAGGAATGGCATGACTGCGACTGTTCCGTCGTATGGGCCCACAAACACGACGACAAGATCAAGCTGGCGTTACGATTTCACAAACTCAGCCAGGAAATGTATGACCAGCTCAGGTCCTATGTCTACCATCACTCACCTGAAATACAGGCGGCCTATGACGGAGAATATCGAACGCTCTGATGGCCACGGGGTTGCCCATCCGGCACTTAGTCTGCGCTAAAGACGGTACTGAAATTTCGGCCTGTTTGCTTGGATTGGTACAGGGCCTGGTCAGCACAGTGAATCAACTGTTCATGCTCTGCCATGGAACCTTCCAGCTCGGCAATACCCAGGCTCACAGTGAACTGTATGCTGTACGACTCATGCGTCACCGTCAGTGCCTCAATGGAATTACGGATGCGTTCGGCCACCATCAGGGCATCATCGGCCGAGGTCTCTATCAGTAAGACAGCAAACTCTTCACCACCATAGCGACCCGGTACATCGGTTTCGCGGATACTGTCCCGAAGGGTGGCGGCTGTCTGACGTATGACCTCATCGCCAGCTGGGTGTCCATAATTATCATTGATCTTTTTAAAATGATCGATATCAAACATGATCAGACTACAGGGCTGCCCTGTTCGAGTGACCCGCTTGAATTCGCGGGCAAGACTCTCTTCCCAGAAGCCTCGATTATATAATTGCGTCAGGCTATCGGTCTGACTCAGGACTTCCAGCTTCGCGTTTGCCGATTTAATGGCCATCTTGCGTACCGCTGCATCGGTCACGTCATAGACGATGATACCAACATGATTCACCTCTCCATCGGCAGACAGAAGCGGAATAAACGATACATTCTGATACATATACTGCGCCGTACCCGTAATGGGCCGATAATTCTTAAACTGGAATAAATATGGCCTTTGCTCCCATACCGTAAAAGTACGGCTCTTGAGGTGGAATACGGGCTCGACCTTATGCCTCAACCAGCGCTCCGGCAGATCTTCAAACAGCTCAAACAGGCTTTTTCCAAGCGCAACCTCGTTACCAATCCCGCTATGGTTGGCCATAAAACTGTTCCAGATCTGGATATTTAATGAGCGATCCAGTACCACCAGGCCCACATCAATGGACTGCAACATGTCCATCAGCCAGTGGATTTCTTTCATATCGACCTTATTGCTGCTCATGATCAATCCGCCATATAAGCCACCAGTTCATTCAGGCGGCTGATTGAGTCATCGCTAAATAAAAGCAACAAATCACAGTTAATATTTCGGCTTTCGATGGTATAACCCATCTCAATAGTAAGGGCCTTACTCCAGTGTGATGCCTCATCCCTGAGTAGATCTCTCATTTTTACATGCTGGCCCAGCACCATGGGGTGACCCTGGCTAAAGCTGATATCGAGTTGTTCCGCCATACCGTTCAGAAATGCGCCAATCAGGACGCTGGCCATATCCATGAGCAATTCCAGCTCTCCGGCCTCCTCCCCGTCGATCTCATAATGCATCAGGTCGGCCAGGTCATCATAACTGGCCTCGTTAAATATCAGCAGGGCCTCACCAGAAATCCTGGAACCGATAAATCCCTGGCAAACCGCCGAGACGGTATCATCTTCGGACACCTGTTCCAGTGCCATGCGTAACTCACCACGATCAATAGTCTTGACTCGGGGAATCGGCATATGGACGAAGACATCAAGCAGTTTGGCCAGCTGATCAACCGCTCGCCCCATGGCGACGTTTGCGATTTCCTGATAATAATCAAACTGAGTGACCGCGATGTCGATGGTTCCTACCTCGGCCCTGGTCTCAATACGAATACCAAATTGCTTGAGGGTGCCCGACATCTCTTCGGCCTTGATCGGCTTTTTAATAAAGGCCATGGCCCCAAGTCCAAGCACCCGTTTGCGTGCTTCGGGCTGAATATCCCCTGAAACAACAATCACCATGGCGGGCAAATCTTCTTCACGAATGGCCTGCAGGACCTCATAGCCATCCATTTCCGGCATATTCAGATCGAGGAACACGATCTCCCCCTTACCTGATCGAATGACATCCAGTCCTTCTATACCATTGCCGGCAAAACTAATCTCAATATCCCAGCCCTCGGGAAGGGCTCGGGCCATCTGTTTTCGAGCAAAACTGGAATCGTCGCAGATCAGTATCGGTGTCGTCATAAAGCAAGCGCTTCTTATCGTCAGGCAACCCCGTTAACAGGGTGATTTTTCATTCTACCTCAAGATTAGGGAGATGTAGATCAGAACGCCCTGTAATATCCAGGCTTTACAGCGCAGGTCGATCATCCGAGAATAGGAATTTGACGAGAACTATTCCAACGGAACAGACCTTGGGTAAAAAAAAACACCCACATGGGCGGCCTGACAGCCCCATCACACAGGCCAGAAAAGCCACTGATACCGGCTTCTTCCTGGAAGCCATAACCATCTGGGAAGTGCTGATCGCACAGGACCTGGAACAGTGCCTGAATACCCTCCAGGAATCCAACGTTCGCTATTCCGGCCTGGGGAAACTATCTATCAGGCTTGAAGAAACCCTGCATAGCCTGAAGAGAAGCGAGCAGGAGAATGCACTCTACGAGCTGCTCG
This sequence comes from Thiotrichales bacterium, assembly GCA_024762895.1. Taxonomy (GTDB): domain Bacteria; phylum Pseudomonadota; class Gammaproteobacteria; order J044; family J044; genus JANTGN01. Next base: position 3,162 of record JANTGN010000105.1, on the reverse strand, counting down.
ACCCCCTTCATGACTGGTATGGAGCCTGCCACAATACACTCCACAGCCTGGCGAGTTTCAATGACCCTAACCACGAAAAATGGGATGAATCGTATTCATACCTGAAGAAACTGGCCAAGGATGGTAAAAAATACTTTAAACATATCCATGCACTGACACAGGCAATCAGACTCGCTCGTTAATCCACCCTGTGTGCCCCAGCCAATCACAGAAAAAACCACACCGACCATCACAATCATTTCTGAACAACCCGGCTATGATTGCTTCTGCTGTTGGTCGCCCTGACGCGCCAGCTCGTTAAATAACTTGATGTATTTATTGACCCGCTGCGCGAAATAGTCCTGCTGACCCGTATCCAGGGTCGATGACAGCTCTGAAATCAAACGCGTCAGCACTTGCCGATTGTTTTCGACTTTCTGCTCATAGACATCATTTGGATGGCCCGGATCAACCATGAACAAACCACGCAGGGCCGTACGTAGTTCTGCCTCATCAGCCTGCCTGTCCAGGAGCGCACGTATAGAATGCTGGAAACGAACATGCATTCTCAATGACTCTGATTCCGTTGCCTGTAATTGATTAGCGGCCTCAGGAATCAGCCTCTTTTGCTCCCTGGTCAGTGACCCCAGCCATCGAGTCAGACCTTTTTCCAGGCGTCTGGCATAGTGTTCCTGTTGCTTTTCCAGGCTGACCGCTTCGACCTCATCCTTCTGGTCGGCCTGCTCACGCTCCAGGCGTGAAAAAATTGCCTGCCTTTGCTCTGCGGTCAACCTGGGTAAAAGTACGGCCAAGTCGTCGGCCAGACGCATCATGAGGCTACTCCAGAACACACTTAGTTCCAGCCCATATTTATCTACCTGATCAACGCTTAAGCTAGCGGGCATATCCTGCTGAAGACGAACCAGCCACTCGGCATAAGCGGGAAGCTGGGTAGTACGATGCCATTCCAGTGATTCGGCCAGCTGCCCCCTGAGCACCTTTTGTTGCTCCGGCGTTAATTCAACATAGGAACCCAGGTATTTGGCAGCAATCCAGTCCAGCCGGTTATAGGTGGCCTTCATGGTACAGCCCGCTATCAGGACTAAAGTCACGAGCAATGTAAGCAATCGAAGCATAGAACTCCTATTAAGAACGACTTGATTCCATACAGTATAGTCGCGCTCACCTCGGGATTAGTTCCCATGCCCTCTGAACGCACTACATTTGGTCATGTCAAAGGGAACATACTTGCGCTAGTCTATGCATGAATGATTATCACCCAGAATACCTACACGCAGAGACCGCTCAATCATACAAGACGATTTAATACAAGATGACTATTGATCTTATTAAGGCAGAAAAAAACAGGCTGGATGACATCAATGCTGTCATCGAATCAGCGATAGCGACCTGGGATATCCCGGAACGGGTCAAACGTCTGACCTTGCCCAGTTATCGTTATTCTGAAATGGATTTAAAACACCTGGAGATCTATGTAGCGCAAATTGCTCAGAATCTCGTCGGCGTCGTGGCCTGGGAACCAGCCGATATCAATGATACGCCGAATAACAGGACCGGCTTATTAGTGCATGGCCTATACGTTGACCCCGGCTCGCATCGACAGGGTATTGGAACGCGGCTGTTTCAGGCCGCTGAACAGGCCGCCCTGGCCCAGGGGCTGAATGGCCTCCTGGTCAAGGCGCAACCCGGGGCCGAGGATTTTTTTCAAAAACAGGGCATGACCAGGCTGCCTGTACAGAACACTGAGCGGCATTACGCCAATCGATTCTGGAAACCAGAACCGGCTTCACAATAAAAAAACCATGCTGCACCCATAAAAAAAGGCCGACAGAGTCGGCCTTTTTTTGCGAAACGCGGTCTATCAGGCCTTAGTCTTTGCCCGACGACGACGCTTGGGCTTTGCAGCCTGCTTCTTCGCAATATCCTTATTCAGTTTTTCGATCCCTTTCAGATACAACTGATTGGCCTTCTGTACAGCCTTGGCTTCCTTCAGCGCTTCTTTCAGATGGGCCAGATCAGCAGCAGCACTGGACTTGGCAGCCAGGATCTCGGAACGAGCCGCAATCGCTGCTTCTTTTGCGGTGGTACCTGGCTTAGCCTTCTTGGATTTCGCCAATGCGGCCGCAGCTTTTTTACTGTACGCCTTGATGGCACGATTCGCCTTGTTGGCCTCTCTTTCCAGATGCGCAACTTCTTTATCAACCATCTTGGACATCTGCTGACGTGCCTGCTCGTAAGACTTCTGCGCAGAAGTACGACCCTTGGTAACTTCCGCAACGGCTTTTTTCAGGGCCGCAGAAACCGTGGCTTTAACAGTCGCCTTTTTAACTGGCGCTTTTTTAACAGCGGTCTTCCTGGCAACTCTCTTTACAGGCTTCTTAGCGACACGACGCTTGACGGCCTTTTTTGTGGTTTTCTTGACGGGACGTTTTGCAACTTTCTTTTTTACTGCCATTTTTTATGCTCGATCGGTAATGGGTTCAACGCGAAGTATAGGTAAAAACATTCGAAAAATCATTTTAAAATCGCAAAAAAAAGCTATAAAAATAAAAATTTATAGCAATAAATCACTTTATGTTTAATAAATCTCAAATTGATATCCCCCTGCTCATTGTTTTTCTCTTATTAGCGACCTCACTGCTCGCCTTTTTTCTGGGCGTTTTACCTTACCCTTTTGGAATTCTCATTCTCATATTTCTTGGCATAGCGAGGATCATTCTTCTAAGAAATAAGTCTTAATCGACCCTTAGTGCCAGATCTACTAGGAATCACTCTGTGACTGCAAGCACAAAATATTCACTATTCGAGCCAGCTATCCAATAGAAAGACCGCATGTCGGTATTATTCGTGATATATCATTAATATTCGTTATGGTTACGACTCATTCAGACCAATGAACAAGATAATAAACAGCATGCTTTTTGGGAAGAAAATATCCAGGCGCCGTTTTCTAGAACTTTCGGGCAAGGCGGTAGGCTACAGCGCCCTGGCATCAGCGATGGCTGCCTGCAGCAGCGGGGGGAATGGTGGTGACAGCAACCCCAGTATTCCAGGCCTTCGTATTCCTGCTCCCAGCTCAGAATACTCAGTTTTAAGACGCACCAGTTTTGGCGTCAGCCGACAGGAACTTGCTCGTATCGAGCAAATGGGCATCTCTGCTTA